>USOM01000074.1 GCA_900556345.1 uncultured Clostridium sp.
AACCATTGTTGTATTTATTTCTATTTCACAATTTTTTCCAGATATTTTTATAAATCCTGTTTTTTCATCATATATTACTGTTGCATCTTCTAATTCAATTTTTCCATCTAGTCCTCTTTCTAGCTTAAGCCTTATATTTCCTTTGCTTTCGTATTCTTTTAACTTTTCAGTTAATTCATTTTCATTAAATTTTGCCATAGTAATTTCCTCTCTTTCTTTTTTATTATTTACTATTTGAAAATTTTATATTCATGATAACTTAATAAGCTTTTAACTTCCTATCTTGAATAAGTGTTTTATTCATCACCTCGAATCGCGAATTTTTGATTTTTAGATTTTTTTGATTGAATTTTTGAATTAATTTTATATTATGGTAGCATATTTGTGGAGGAAAATCTAGCGAACAGAGAGATTTTTTTGTTGATTTAAAAATAAAAAAAATACAATACTAAAAATCTGTATTGTATTTTTTATTCATAATTACATATTCAATTAATAAAGAACCACTCTAAAACCAATATAATAATAATTGTCTGGAATATTAGCATATGCCCTATAATTTGCTCTTATGTCTTTCCCCTCATTGTCTGAACATCCACCCCTAACAACACAAGGATTATTATTATCATTCGAATTTTCTAAAGTCCACTCCCATACATTCCCTGCTATATCATATATATTCAATTTTGAAAAACTTTTATCCGCCCCGGTTGTTAATAAAGTTTCATTTACAATATCTTTTTTATACGGACATTTGAAGAAAGATTTTCCACTATCAATAGAATATTTTGCATTTTTATTCAAAATATTTATCTCATTATTTTTATAATTTCCAATTGAAGTACTATCTTCGTTAAGAAGCATATTATCAACATTTCCTTTGTTATGCATAAATGCTAATATTAAATCCCATTGTATTCCATACATTAAACTACTTATATAGTTTCCAGATTCAACTTGCTCTGCCATTTTCTTTGCCTGAGTTCTTGTTACATATTTATATGGATAAATATTTTTTTGAGATAATGGAACTGTTAAATTATCATCTCCAGAATTTCTATTAGAAATACTTCCCGCTTCATACCTTCCAACCCAAAATCCTTCATTTTGATACACACTCTTTAACATTTTTTGTTTAGCTTCATTATACTCATCTGCATCCTTAAACCATCCTGCTACAGTATCTTTTGCATAAGTATCATTATAGTTTGTATTATTTCTATATGCTTCTGTATAAGTATGCAAATCATTTTCAATCTTTGTATAAGCATTTTCGTCAAATTCTGTAATATTTACTGTTGCCTTTGGATATACAGTATCTGTCCTTGGTACTTCAACCCATACATATTCATTTCCATATCCGTCTGTTATAACTAAACCCTCATCAATTGAGTCCTCTCCTTTAATTTTGGTTGGAGCAAATCCTTCTGGTAAAGTTATTCCCTTATAAGTTGTTTTTTCAGTATTCATTAACGCTTCTGATTGAGCCAATTTTCTTTGTTCATCTTCAGTTGCACTTTCCGTTTTTTCTTTAGCCTCTGTCGCTCTATTCAAAATTCCATTCTGTCCAGTAAGCATACTTACGCTAACCCCGTGCCAATATCAAAAGTACAATAATAGTAACCACTAGTGCAATTAATGTTATTCCCAGATTTTTCTCAAATTTATTTTCCATTTCCCTTCGTCCTCTCATTTTATAATCGATAAAAAACGCATACTACATCCTGTAATTAAAATATACCATATTGTGCATTCATTTTCAATTGCATCTTCAAATGTAACACAAATATAAGATTTTTGTAACATTTGTCCATTTTAAGTACTGTAATTAATTTATATTGTCTTAAAATTATCATTTACAGTAAGTTTCACTAATTTATATTGTAACAATTCTACCTAAACTTTATTCACTATTAATATCATAAAACAAAATTAGTCACATAACCAATAATCACTTTGCTTTTCTAATAACAAAAAAGAGCTAATTCTCTCAATCCCCCCACACACGTTCATATTGAGCATTAACTCTTAATTTTCTAAATTTCCTCTACATAAATTTCACTCGTTACTTAAATTCTGCCATTATAGCTTTACATCCTTTTGTTCTATCTCTTGGAACTACTATTCATACCTAGGAAAAGGTGGTCTTGGTGGCATAGGAGGCCTTGGACCCATACCAGGTCTGCAATTTGGTCCAAAGCATCCGTGGTCTACCTAATAACTCTCTTAAAATCAAAATTCTAATTATGTCATTTAACCCACCATTTCTCCTAATCTGTCTATTTTCTCCTCTTTTATCACTATCAGTTGTATCCGCTTCTTTAGCTTCCTCTTTGCTTCCAGAGCCTCTAACATCATTATTCAAAGTAATATTTAACTCTACTGCATCATTTACCTCAATATTACTATAAACTTCTTCAACCATTCTATCAATATCTAATTTACTATATCCCCTATAATTATTATTTTTAGCACAAACCTTTCTAACCATAGGGTACACAATCTTATAAATTTCAGGATAGCAATCCTCTAACTCTTGAGTAACATTTCTGTTTTGATAACTTTGCATATTTCCCTGAATGTAATTAGGATTATAGCCATAAGGATAACTATCCACCATATCATACACCTTTTCATAATTCATACCAATATTTTCTGGATTATACTGTTCGTATGTATTCCTATATCCACCAACTGGATAATTAAAAAAGTTTTGCATATACTCTTCGTACATATTTTAAACCTCCTTAAAATTCCCGCAAAAAAACATCCTTAGAAAATAATTTTTCCAAAGATGCTTCTTTATGGAAAAACCTCAATTTGGTATATTCTATTCCAAAGAGATTTTTTTGTTACATTTTATTTACAATATCCTTAAATTGATGTCCTCTATCATACATATTTTTAAACATATCAAAACTCGTACTTGCAGGCGAAAATAATACAACTTGACCTGGTACAGAGTAACGCTTTGCAAGAATTACAGCTTGAGACAAACTATTTACCATATAAATATTTATCTCTTTATTTTCGTTTTCTTCTTCTGCCTTTACGCTATCGAATATTTTTCCTGAGGTTTGACCCATCAAAATTAATGTTTTTACTTTATCTAATATTGGTTTAGCAATAGGTGTGTAATCCAAATTTTTATCAGCTCCACCAGCAATTAAAACAATTTCTTCATCAAATGCATTTAATCCCGAAATTGTTCTTGATGGTGTAGAACTTGCAGAATCATTGTACCATTTTACTCCATTTATTTCCTTAACAAATTCTATTCTATGTTCAACACCTGGAAATGTTTTAATAACTTCTATTGCAGTTGAAATATCAACTAAAGTTTTTGTTGCTGCAATTGCTGCACATATATTTTCATAATTATGCTTTCCTCTAATTGTAAGTTCTTTTGTTCCAACTATGTGCTTTCTTAATTTATCATCACATTCTTTTATTACATCATCATCTACAATATAACCATTATCTAATTTTTCCTTGCTACTGAAAAATATTACTTTTCCCTTAACCTCTGCCGAGCAATTTCTTGTTATTTCATTATCATAATTTAAAATAACTATTCCATCTCTATCTTGATATTTAAAGATGTTCTTTTTAGCTTCTATATATTCCTCATAATCTTTATGAACATTTAAATGATTTGGTGTAATATTTGTTATAACAGATATATTTGGACTTACTTCCATTCCCATTAATTGGAAACTACTTAGTTCCAAAACAACTTTATCATCTGGCATAATTTCATTTAATTTAGTAAAAAGTGGTGTTCCAATATTTCCACCAACATAGCAATTATATCCTGCTTTTTTTAGTATTTCTGATATTAATGTTGTCGTTGTTGTTTTTCCGTCACTTCCAGTTACACCAATTATCTCAGCTGGACACATTTTCATAAGAAGTTCAACTTCTGTTGTTACAATTGCACCTCTATTTGCTTCTTCTTCCAATTCTGGAACAGTTGGCAAACAACTTGGGCTGCGAAGTATTAAGTCAAAACCTCGTAATTTATTTAAATAGCTTTTTCCAAGTGACATTTCCATTGCATAATTTGTAACTTTATCTATTATTTCTTTTGGTATCTCACCTATTTCTCTCGAATCAAATACTGTTACTATAGATTTCTTATCATGAAAATAGTCTATCAATGGCAAATTGCTTACACCGAGTCCTATTATTGCTACTTTTCTATTTTTTATGTATTCCTCAAATTCTATTAGTTTTTCATTTTGATATTCCAATTTGAATTCTCCCTTTCTTTATTTTTTATATTTTATGTTTGTTTTTTCTTTTCGTTCATATTAGCACATTTTTTCTATTTTTACAAGTTTTGTATGTATGTTTTTAATGTTTTAAGTTCATAATATTTATATAATTTAGTTAAAACGGAGGTGTTTATTATGGCTAAAGGTAAAAAAAATAAAAATAATAACAGCAATGGTAATAACAACAATAATAGTGAAAATAATCAATAAACTCATTGGGCTCATTGGGACCGGGTCTTTTTGAGTATTTTTACTCATTGGGACCGGGTCTTTTTGGGTATTTTTACTCATTGGGACCGGGTCTTTTTGGGGAAAAAAATACTGTACCATTTTATTTAATGATACAGCTATATAAATTATTAATAAAAAATTGCCCATAAAACAAATGCCCATATTAAGCTTTTAGATAATTCCTTATCTGTAAATACATCTTTAAACATTTCAGATACAGATTTTATGTCATTTTGTAGTTCTTCGCTATCCTCTAAAATTTCTATTTTGTATTTTTCAACATTTTCTGCTGTGAAATAAACTACAAACTTTTTGGGTTCATTTATTTTTGCATCTTCTATTTTTAAGTATTTTGTTCCTACTAATGCATCTCTTCTATTAAAAATTTGAACTTTTATATATTTTCCGTTTAAATCGTTTTCTTCTGTACTTGTTACTTCCCCAAATATTCTACCATTTACTTTTGTTGATTGTGCTATGTCTATTTTGGTTTGTGCAGGTATTTCGACATCACTTTCTATATTTTTGTATGATGAGTTGAATCCTATATATGTCATTAACATTGTAAATAGGTAAAATAGTATTATCCATATTATATATTTTCTGAATGTTTTTAATCTTCCCATTTTATTTCCTCCATTTTTTGTTGATATTTATATTGTACTAAAATTTGGAGGGATTGGCAAGGTTTTGGGAGGATTTTGTGGAAATAAGTATGATTATTAATTGTTTTTTTATTTTTAATCATAATATATAAAAAACAAATTATTCGTACTAATATGTGTACTGATTTTTATTTTTACATTGTATACAATAACATATATCTAATATGAAAGGAAGTAAAATATGGACAAATTAAAAATAGAAAAAAATTCAAAAACTAATGATAGTGTTACACGTACTATAAGAATAAGTGGTCGTACATTTGATAAAATTAATGAATTGGCAACAGAAAATGAAATAAGTTTTAACTGTGTGGTTAATCAAATAATAGAATTTGGATTACATAATTTAGATGAAAAATAATTTTTTTGAAATGGGGACGGTTCCTTTTTGAAAAAGGAACCGTCCCCATTTCA
>USOM01000075.1 GCA_900556345.1 uncultured Clostridium sp.
TAAAATTTATTGAAAGAGGTGTTAAAAATGAATCTTACAAATGCTATAAAACATAGAATAATTGAATTATGCTCTGAAAATAACTTAAATATAAATCAACTTGCCATAAAATCTGGTATTAATCCAGCAACCATTAGAAGTATATTAAAAGATAGATGTAAAACTCCTAATACTTCTACCATATATTTTCTTTGTCTAGGTTTTGGAATTTCACTTGAGGACTTTTTTGCTTCAGATATTTTCCATAATCTCGATGATAATGACTAATTATCTATTGAATCTTCTTTTTATCTGCTCATAAAATTCATCTATTTCTTTGCTCAATTTTTCAACTTCTTGTTTCAGTTTTTCTAGCTCTATTTTAGTTTCATAAGAATTACTATTACATTCTAGACAATTTAAGCAATCTCTTTTTTCTTCAATTGTCTTATTTCCTTTATGTTCCCAAATTAAACCATATTTTTTATCATTATATTCAACTTCCCCCTCTTCCATTTCGTTATAAATTAAAATTCCGTAATCTACGTTTTTTAATTTTTCTTCTAACTTTTCCAAATTTTTTTCAGTGTATATAGCAGGCATTCCGCATTTACAAATCTGTTTTGAGAAGCACGTTCTTTTTAATCTCAAAATTTTTTCTGCAATTATTGCATCTTTACCTATACAAGTAAAAAATACACCACATCTTACAAATATTAATTTATTTGGATTTTTCGCTTTTAAAGTTTGCACGAAATCATAAAAACTCAACTTTTCACCACCTTTCTATAAAACACAAAAAAAGTACTCTTTGTTTATTTGAGTACTCTTTGTTTATTTGAGTACTCTTTGTTTATTTGAGTGGTACCAAAAGCTACTAGCTGTTGCTTGTTGCAGTTGGTACCTACTTTAAGTAACTTCGTTTCTTAAAATCTTTTTTTTGCATTTCAAAATATTACACAATTATGATAACATAATTGCAAAAAAATTTCAATATTTTTTGCTTTTTTGTTTTTAGAAAATAGCAACAAATTTTGCTATTTCCTCTAAATATATTCTATTCCAAGAATCCCTTATAATGTCTCATAACTAATTGAGATTCTAACTGTTGGATTGATTCAATTGCAACACCAACAACAATTAAAAGTGCAGTACCACCAAATGTTATATCTAAAGATGTAAATCTAAGTAGCATTGGTAGAATAGCAATAATAGCTAAATAAAATCCACCAAATAATGTTATTTTAGAAATTACATTAGATAAATAATCTGTTGTAGGTTTTCCTGCTCTAATTCCAGGTATAAAACCACCATTCTTCTTAATATTTGCTGATATTTCAGCAGGGTTTGTCATTGCATAAGTCCAGAAGAATGTAAATCCTACGATTAGTAATAAGTAAACTAACGCATTTGCTATAGTATATCCCCATCCAACACTAGATGATGATGTAGCCATAGAGAATTTATATAATGTTGCCCAAAATCCTGTTGATGTAGCAACATCTGTCTTAAATATTTGAATTATCATTGCAGGGAATGTCAAGAATGATGATGCAAATATTATAGGCATAACTCCTGCCATTGCAAGTTTAAGTGGTATATTTGTATTTTGAGCTCCAACCATTTTTCTTCCAACAACTCTTTTTGAATATTGTACAGGTACTCTACGTTCTGCTTGTTGCATATATACAACTGCAGTAACTAATACTAGAGCTCCAAGTGCAATTCCAATTGCTGTTAAGAAACCTGTTGTGCTAAATCCATTTGATGTTATTATCAAATTGTACATTGTAACTAATACAGATGGTAATCTAGATATAATACCAATAAAGATTATTAAAGAAATTCCATTTCCTATACCTTTATTTGTAATTTGCTCTCCAAGCCACATAAGTAATGATGTACCAGCAATAAATCCAGCTACTATCATTGCTCCTGTAAGGAAGCTATTATTTACGAAAACTCCGTAAGATTTATAAGATAAATATACACCTATAGCTTCTATAAAAGCTAAGAATATTGTTAATATTTTTGTATATTTATTTATTTTTTGTTTACCATCTTCTCCACCTTCTTTAGTTAATCTTTCTAGAGATGGTATAACCATTCCTAGAAGTTGGATAACTATAGTAGATGTGATATAAGGTGTAATGCTCATTGCAAATATTGAAAATTTAGCAAAAGCACCACCTGAAATCAAGTTAATCATTCCAGCTAAGCTAGATGAACTATCACTCATTAAATCATTTAATGCTGATATATCAACACCTGGAACTGTGATATAACAACCAAGTCTAAAAAGAATTATTAATAGCAATGTATACCAAAGCTTTTTTCTAATATCAGGTGTTTTTAGTGCGTTTTTTATTGTTTTAAACAATTAGATCACCTCTGTCTTTCCGCCTAAAGCTTCGATACTTTCTTTTGCTTTTGCTGTAAATTTAACAGCTTTTACATTTAATTTCTTTTCTAACTTACCTGTTGCTAAAACAACAATTCCGTCTTGGATTTTTCCGATTATTCCTTCGGCTAAAAGTGTTTCAGCTGTAACATCTGTAGCTTCTGATTTATTAAGCATTGTTAATGTTACTTCTGTATAATTCTTAGCATGAATGTTTGTAAATCCTCTTTTTGGTAATCTTCTATATAATGGTGTTTGACCACCTTCAAAACCACGTCTAACTCCTCCGCCAGATCTTGCTTTTTGACCTTTTTGACCTCTACCTGAAGTTTTTCCTAGTCCTGAACCGATTCCTCTACCTACTCTTTTAGATTTAACTCTTTTCATAGCTGGCTTTAATTCTTCGATTTCCATTTTCGCACCTCCTACCTTTTTTATTTGTTATTCTTATAATATTTCTTCTGGTTTCTTTCCTCTTTTTGCAGCTACAGATTCAACTGTTTGCATTGATTTTAAACCTTCTATTGTAGCATATACTACGTTTCTTGGATTATTTGTTCCAATTATTTTTGTACGAATATTTTTATATCCTGCAAGCTCTAATACTGGTCTAACGCTACCTCCAGCGATAATTCCAGTACCTTCAGCTGCTGGTTTTAACATAACTTTAGCACTGTCAAATTTTCCAAAATATTCATGTGGTACAGTTGTGTTTACGATTGGAACTTCTATTAAGTTCTTTTTAGCATCTTGGATAGCTTTTTTGATAGCTTCTGGAACTTCTGCAGCTTTACCATTTCCAACACCAACATGACCATTTCCATCTCCAACAACAACTACTGCTGAAAATCTCATATGTCTACCACCCTTAACAACTTTTGTAACTCTGTTAAGTGCAACAACTTTTTCTTTTAATTCATTTTCTTGCTTTTCTTCCATGTTAATTAGTTTTCCCTCCTTTTTTAATGTTAGGGGACACACCTTTAAAAATGTTTCTCCCTTATTTAGGTATTGTTGTTATTAGAAGTTAAGTCCACCTTCTCTTGCGGCTTCTGCTACTTCTTTAACAACTCCGTGATATATGTATCCACCACGATCAAAAACGATGTCTTTTATGTTTATTTGTTCAGCTCTTTTTGCAATTAAAGTTCCAACTTCTTTAGCAGCTACTTTATTTGCATGTTTTTCTTTAACTTCTTTATCTAAAGTTGAAGCTTGAGCTAAAGTACAACCATTTACATCATCTATAAGTTGAACGTAAATATTGCTGTTACTTCTGAAAACACTTAATCTTGGTCTTTCAGGTGTTCCAGCTATTCTATTTCTTACTCTTTTATGTCTTCTAACTCTTTCTAATTTTCTATCAGTTTTTGAAACCATTTTGTTCTCCTTTCATAATTTTTCTCAAGGAATTTTATTATTTTATTTACCAGTTTTACCAACTTTACGTCTGATAACTTCTTCAGCGTATTTGATTCCTTTACCTCTATATACTTCAGGTGGTCTTTTTGTTCTGATAACTGCAGCTGTTTGACCAACTAATTCTTTATCAATTCCTCTTACTATAATTGTGTTAGCATTTGGAACATCAAAAGTGATTCCTTCTGGTGCTTCGAATATTACAGGGTGTGAATATCCAAGTGAAAGATTTAAGTTATTTCCTTGTTTTTGAACTCTGTAACCAACACCATTTATTTGTAATTCTCTAGTAAATTCATTTTGAACACCTGTAATCATGTTGTTTATTAAAGTTCTTGTTAATCCGTGTAAGCTTTTGCTTCTTCTTACATCTGAATCTCTAGAAACTGTTAATATTCCATCTTCTAATTTCATAGAAATTTCTGGTTCAACTGTTCTTTCTAGTGTTCCTTTTGGTCCTTTTACAGTAATATGTTGTCCATCGATTTTAACATCAACTCCAGCAGGTACTGTAATAGGTTTATTTCCTATTCTTGACATCTTATTTCTCCTTCCTACCAAATATAAGCTAAAACTTCTCCACCTATTCCAGCGTTTCTTGCTTCTTTATCTGTCATTAATCCTTTTGATGTTGAAATTATAGCAATTCCTAAACCATTTAATACTTTAGGTAATTCTTCTTTTCCAGCATATACTTTTAATCCTGGTTTACTAATTCTTTTTAATCCATCAATTACTCTTGTTCCTTTTTCATCATATTTTAGAGTAATTCTTATAACACCTTGTGTGTTATCTTTGATTTCTTCAAAAGATTTTATGTATCCTTCTTTAAATAAAATTTCAGCTATACCAAGTTTCATTTTTGAACAAGGTACATCTACTGTTTTATGTTTAGAAGTATTTGCATTTCTTATTCTTGTTAGCATATCTGCTATTGGATCTGTAGTATTCAATTTATACTTACCTCCTTCTTTTCTTTTTTCTTTTTCTTATTTATTTACTCCTCTGTCAAATTGATTAAAAATAGTAAGATGTGCATTTTTGATGTTTATTATGAGCTGAGGCTATACGTCTGTATGCCGATGTTCATAATAAATGTCGAAAATGTGCAGATTGCTGTTTTTAATCGATTTGACTACCAACTTGCCTTTTTAACTCCTGGAATCTCACCTTTATGAGCTAATTCTCTAAAACAAATACGGCAAATTCCATATTTTCTAATGTAAGCATGTGGTCTACCACAAAGTTTACATCTATTATATTCTCTTGTTTGATACTTTTGTGGTTTTTGTTGTTTAACCTTCATTGACATTTTTGCCATAGAATTAATCCTCCTATTTCATTTTATTAATTAAGCATGAAAAGGCATTCCTAATAATCTTAACAACTCTCTGCCTTCTTCGTCAGTTTTAGCAGTTGTTACGAAAATTATATCCATTCCTCTTAATTTGTCTACTTTGTCATATTCGATTTCTGGGAATATTAATTGTTCTTTTATACCCATAGAGTAGTTACCTCTACCATCAAAAGAATTGCTTGAAACTCCTCTGAAATCTCTAACTCTTGGAAGTGCGACATTCATTAATTTGTATGCAAAATCATACATTTTATCTTGTCTTAATGTAACTTTGCATCCCATGTCAGCTCCTTCTCTTATTTTAAATGCAGCAATTGATTTTTTAGCCTTTGTTATAACTGGTTTTTGACCTGTTATTTGTGTTAAATCATTTAAAGTAGATGTATCTATAGGGTCAGTGGTATAAGATGAAAATGCATATACTGATA
>USOM01000076.1 GCA_900556345.1 uncultured Clostridium sp.
ATATATTAGAGAGAATGAACTTAGGCTGAATAAAACTGATCTTGCTAAACAAATTGGTGTATCTAGTCAATTTCTTGGATTGGTAGAGGAAGGTAAAAGTAATTTAACATTTAGAAGCATTAAATTACTTAGGAATTTATCTGGCCATTCTGCTGACTATATTATATTTGGTCTTGATGATACTGTTATAGATAAAACGCAAATTTATTTGCAAAGATATACAGAAAATGAACTTATTGGAGCTTTGGATATGTTGAAAGAATTGTGCTTTGTTTTGAATCGTAAATAGAAATTATCTACAAACGACAATATAGTATTGCCATCGTGTGTCCAAATTTGTTATAAAATAATAGAAAAATTTAGGAGTGAATAAAATGAGTGGTAGCAAAAAATTGAATAACAAATCAAATGTAATTTCTGAAAACTTCAAACAATTTCGCAAAGAATGCGGTTATTCACAACGTGCTCTATGTGAAAAATTAGAACTAATGGGATTGCAATTATATAAAGCCGATATTTATTCCATAGAACACAATAAGCGTTCTGTAAAAGACTTTGAGTTATTGGCATTTTCAATTGTTTTTGATAAACCAATTGACGATTTTTTTAAAAACGTAACCGATTTTGATTAAATAGTGTATTTAATAAAAATAATTAAATACACTTATTTTTTTCTTTCATTCCATCTATTAATCCTATTTTGTATACTACATTTTTTTCAATTCTACCTAGTTCTGTTATAAGATTTTTTAGCTCTTCTACTTTACTTTTTTCTTTTACTTTTAATTTGTTTTCTATCCATTCTTCTATATTCTCTATGCTTATTAAAATTTTCTTATACTTACTATTGCATTCGTATAGCTCCTTACATTTTTCTATTTTTTCGTTTATATAATTATCATCCAAATTTATATTTCTTATATCCACTTTTTTCACCTTCTTTAAAATTTTATCATTTTTTTTCGTTAAAGGCAAGACTTTCTTGTCGATTTGTGCTATAATTCAAAAATAAAAAAGGAGGAACTTAAATGAACACTAAAAATAAACCTAATCTTATCATTTATCAAAAATATATGAGTCTTATATATTACACAAATGATATTTTAAAAAAATACCCCAAATCAGAAACTTTTGCTCTGGTAAAGGAAATTAAAAGTACCTTATATACTGGTCTTAGATTACTTTTGTATGGTATAAAAAGTTATAGTATACAAGATAAATTAAAATATTTAAATGAATTTGATGTAAATCTATCTATTTTAAAAATTCATATTCGATTGTCTTATAAATACAAATATATATCTACTCAAAACTATGGTACTTGGTGTAATTCAATTACAGATATTTGCAATATGCTAGGAGGTTGGATTAATTCGTGCCTAAAAAGATAAAAAATTTATTTTACAAAAATCTTACTTTTAAAAAACTTCTTGATGCTCATTATAGAGCCAGAAAAAATAAAGCTTATAAAAAAGATGTTATATTATTTGAAATGAATTTAGAAAATAATATTATAAATTTATTAAATTCTATAAAAAATAATAATTACAAAATGGGCAAATATTATGATTTCAAGATTTTTGAACCTAAAGAACGAACTATTCATTCTCTTCCATATAGAGATAGAGTTGTTCATCAATGGTATGTCTAAGAATTTATTAAGCCCTATATTGTTCCAAAATTTATAAATTCGAGTTTTGCTTGTATTATAGACAGAGGTACTCACAAAGCAAATAATTATATTCAGCACCAAATGCAAATTTTTAAGAGAAATTATGGTGATTTTTGGGTTTTAAAATGCGATATTAGAAGATTTTTTTACAATATTGATCCTAATATTTTATATCACATTCTTTGCAAATATATTGGAGATCCTTATTTAAAAAGATTTACTAAACAATTAATTTTTGATGGTAGAGATATAATTGGTGATGTCGGTATTCCTATAGGTAACTACACTAGTCAGTATTTTGCTAATATCTATTTAAATGAGCTTGATCAATATGTTAAGCGTATTTTGAAAGTTAAATTTTACCGGCAGATATATGGATGATTTTATTCTTCTTTTACCATCTAAGGAAGAGTGTATTAATAAAAAAGAACAAATAGAAATCTTTTTAGAGGAAGAATTACACTTAACATTAAATTCTAAGTCTAGATATTATCCAGACAAGATGGGAATTGATTTTTGTGGTTATAGGACTTTTCCTACTCATAGATTACTTAGAAATAATAGTAAGAAAAAAATTAAAAGAAATGTGAAAAAATGGAATTATTTATATCACTCTAAAAGACTAAATTTTAAAAGTACTCTTTGTAGTTTAAATTCTTGGAAAGGACATGCCTCTCACTGTAATACCTATAAATTACAGGAAAAAATTTATAATTCTTGTGACTTTCTTTATAAATTTGATATAATTTAAAACCCTATTGAAAATTTAATTTTCAATAGGGTTCCCACAAATTTGGATTTTCGCAAATTACTACTAAAACAAACTTACTGTTTATGTGTTTATGACATTTTTCAATATCAAAGGAATTAAACTTCTTTGATACAAATCTAGCTGTTCTTTTTATATTGTTTTAACTCTCGGTATTTTCCTTGAATCATACCCATCTGAGATAGAAACCTTTATGTTTCTTCGTGTATCAGAGTGCTACTGCACCACCAACACGGTACGGAAACCGCCCGTAGTAGCCGTAGTAGCTGCGAACCACCGTCGTCGTCAAAGCCGAACACGCCGGCATCCGACGTATCATCCCAATAAGCTCCGCGCGTGAAAAACGGACCAGAAGCATCGTTATTTTCCCAATCACCAAACCAAGTTTGTGTTTCATAGAATCCATCTCCATATCTTGAGGCCAATCCATCAAAAATCTTACCACTTGCATATTCCGGATATTCTGTAGCATATTCTGTATTTCCTTTATAACTACTTGATGAACCATTTGCAAATACAAATGCTTTTCCATACGATTGTAAATAGCTTGATAAATTAGAATAATTAGCATTAGCGCTTGTAACTTTTACATAAGAAGCTGTATATTCTGCTAATCCTCCACTCATATCATATATTCCGTAGATATTTCCTGTTGTACTTGCCTTTATTCCGTTATTTGTATACCAAGCATAAGATGTTTTAGTTCCTGTAACTGTATCTCCTAACGTTGTTGAAGATAATATATTTTGTTCTTGACTTGCATTATCTCCAGCATATCCTGTTACAGCATAACCATTGTTTCCTCTTACCGTAGTTTTTATACTGCTTTCTCCCCAATATCCATAACTTACATTATTAATATATACTTCTTTCGTTGTATCATATGTTCCACCAGTTTTGCCATATTTACTATAAGATAAATATGCTGCTGCTCCCCATTCACTATTTTTTATTAAGTGACTATCTGTTGAACTTGAAAATCCATAAGGATTATTGGTTTCTGTTAATGTTTTTGATAATAAATAACATTCTGACACATTTATATTATTATATGAGCATTTCTTTCCTTGAAACACTGGATAATAACTATTTCCCATTCCAGTTACAGCTGTTGTCTTTGGTGCTGAACTTTCATCTGGTAAGCCTGCTTCAAATTTGGCAACCCAGATTCCTCTTATTTCTGCTTTCCATTCTCCATTTTGATATCCTGTTTTGGTTCCATTTTGGAAACAAGGATGAATTTTATATCCTGCTGGTAAATCCTCCGTTTTATTTGTTTTTGGATCATACCATTTATTTGTTGTTCCTACTAAAAATTTTATGTCCATAGATTTATCTGCATTTATTATATATGCATATCTTGGTATCCATACCCACATACTTCCATCTTTTGTCATTACATTTGCCCATTTTTGCGAATTATAATCATACCAATCAGTAGACCATCCGCTTTCACCGTCTTTTATTATTGTACCATTTGAGCTTGATGTTGGATCTGTAAACATTACTCTTGTCATTCCACTTGCTAATTGTGGTCTGTTTACTCCTTTTTCTTTATCAAATCCATCATCCTGATAATTATTCATTTGGCTCTCTAACTCACTCAATGCCGACTGTTCTTCAGCTTGGGCTTTTTCTGTTTTTTCTTTAGCTTCTGCTGCTCTAGTTAGTATTCCATTTTGTCCTGTTAGCATAGAAATTGATATTCCTGCTAATATTATAAGTATAATTATTGTTACCACTAGTGCAATCAATGTTATACCTTTACTGCTATTTAATGTGTTTTCACATTTTCTCATCTGTAAATTCCTCCTTTATTATTTTATGTGTATTAGCAATACACATTGCACCTAAAAAAATAACTGAACAATAGATTATTCAATTTAATTGTTTATGTGTATTAACAATACACATTGTATCATAAAAAATATTGTAAAATCAATAGGTAATTTAAAATTTTTGTATTTTTTTATGGAGGTCTTATGAAAAAGTTTAATAACTGTAGAAATGTAATTGGCTCGACTATAAAAAAGTATCGAGAACTTAGGCATTTTACTAAAGCTGAGTTATCTCACAAATTAGAATTATTGGGCATTGAACTTGATAGATTTGAACTTTATAAAATAGAGTCTGGGAAAACTTCTGTTAAAGATTTTGAGTTAATTGGCTTATGTATAGTTCTAAATATAGACTTTGAGGAATTGAAAAAAATAGTTGAAAATTATGAATAAAACTACCAAATATAAATTGGATTTATATTTGGTAGTTTTTTTCAACCTAATTCCAATATATCTTTGCAATACTTTCCGCAACCTTCAACCCATCCATAGCAGCAGACATTATTCCCCCTGCATAACCGGCACCTTCTCCGGCTGGATAAATTCCTTTTATATTACTTTGTCCTAGCTCATCTCTTAAAATTCTAACAGGAGAAGATGTTCTAGTTTCAATAGCTGCAAGAATTGTATCTCCATCTGAAAATCCTTCAGAAGTTTCTCCATATCCGTCTGTGTAAATCCGAAATATTCATTCAGGCCCGATGTTACAATGGTATCAGACACAAAATTGTTGGTTCCTGTAAAAATACTTTCCTTGGCAATCTTCAGACAACCAGTAATGACTGCAAATCGAAGCGCTGAATTATCTTTCAGTGCTTGCATCAGTCCCTTCATCAGATCCAGCATTTCATCATAATAACCGTTCTGATTTGCCTTGGCTACCGGCACATCGTACTCGTCCAGAAGCAGAATGACTGATTTTCCATAATGAATCTGCATCACTCTAGTCATCAAACTCAGACTGTTTTTCAGCTCCGTCATAGACGCTGACGCATTCATAATCCGTTCCAGCATCTCTCTGTCATATGCCGATATTCTTTCATCCTGCAACAAATAACTATGTTCATTAAACAGATCTGCCATGACAGACGCCAGCATTTCATATGCACTGTCAAAATTCAGTCCGTCCACTTTCTTAAATGTGAGAAAAATGGTAGGCCACTGATTCATCCACTCCTGACACAGCGATGTATCTTCCGCCACATTCAATCCTTCAAACAGTTCTCTGCTGTCCTTCCGTATATCAAAGAAACTGGACAGCATGCTCATGCCGATCGTTTTTCCAAATCTTCTCGGTCTCGTAA
>USOM01000077.1 GCA_900556345.1 uncultured Clostridium sp.
GATTACAAGAGCTATTATAAATGGAGAAGATTAGTGTTTCACTATACAAATGATTAGAAAACCATTAGAAAATTTTACACAGATTTTAAAAATAGTTTACATAATATCCACACAACAGAAAAATCCCTCAGCAAGCCTAAGCCCACCGAGGGATTTTTAGTTATAAAAACAATTTATATATTCTTATATTACTTGTTCTTTAAGTTGAACCAAGCATTAAGACCAAGATACTGACCTGATTCTTCAAGTTCTTCTTCAATTCTTAATAACTGATTGTACTTAGCAACTCTATCAGTTCTACAAGGAGCACCAGTTTTAATTTGTCCTGCATTTGTAGCAACTGCAACATCAGCTAAAGTAGTATCTTCTGTTTCACCACTTCTGTGTGATACAACAGCTGTATAACCATTTTTCTTAGCAAGTTCAATTGCATCTAATGTTTCTGTTAAAGTTCCTATTTGGTTTAATTTAATTAATATACTGTTTGTTACTCCTAAATCTAAACCTTTTTGTAATCTCTTAATATTTGTAACAAATAGGTCATCTCCAACTAATTGAACTTTCTTTCCTAATCTATCTGTTAATTTTTTCCATCCATCCCAATCTTCTTCTGCTAATCCATCTTCTACTGAGATTATTGGATATCTATTGCATAAATCTTCTATAAAGTCTATCATTTCGTCACAAGTTTTTGTAACACCTATTTTCCAGAAATGATAATCTCCGTCTTTTCCTATTTTTTTAGCTTCATCATACATTTCTGTAGCTGCACAGTCTAATGCTAAGCAAATATCAACTCCAGGTTTATATCCAGCTTTTTCAATTGCTTCCATTATTATTGCTAATGCTTCGTCCTCATCTTTAACGTTTGGTGCGAATCCACCTTCATCACCAACAGCTGTTGATAATCCTTTTTCTTTAAGAACTTTCTTTAAGTTATGATATACTTCAGCTCCCATTCTCATACATTCTGTAAATGATTTTGCTCCAACTGGCATTATCATAAATTCTTGTACACTAAGTGTTGAATCAGCATGTTTTCCACCATTCATAATGTTCATCATTGGTGTTGGAAGTACTTTTGCATTTATTCCACCAATGTAGTTATATATTTCCATTCCTAAAGAACTAGCTGCTGCTCTTGCAACTGCAAGTGAAACTCCAAGTGTTGCATTTGCTCCTAATTTTCCTTTATTTTCTGTTCCGTCTAATTCTATTAATGTTCTATCTAATCCTATTTGATCATAGGCATTCATTCCTATTATTTTATCTCTTATTATTGTATTAACATTTTCTACTGCTTTTAATACACCTTTTCCTAAATATCTTGATTTGTCACCATCACGTAATTCTACTGCTTCAAAGCTTCCTGTTGATGCTCCTGATGGAACTAAAGCTACTCCTTGGCTTCCGTCTTCTAGTACTACTTCAACTTGTACTGTTGGGTTTCCTCTTGAGTCTAATACCTCTAGAGCTCTTACTTCGTCAATTTCCAAATATTCTTTCATTTGAAATTCCTCCTTTAAATATTTATATAAAATGCAGTCACTTGTTGCAACTACTATTTTTAACACATCTAATTACATTTTCAAAATTTGATTTTTGTTTTTTTCTTCCTCTTTGCGTCTTTTTTCTTCTTCTTTTTGGGCTTTTTCTTGGCGCTTCTTAGTTTTTCTTTTTTCTATTTCTGCTGCCTTTATTTCTTGCTCTTTTTGTCTTTCTTGTTCAGCCTTTATTTCTCTATCAAAGCCAACTATATTATTTGCTGTTTTTAAATACATTCCTGTTTGATATTCTTCTGTTTTTGCTTGATTTTCCTGTAATTCTTGGCTCAAATATTTTTCGATAATTTTTCTTTCATCTTTTAGCTCTCCGCCCAAGTGTAAATATTTATATCTCCAGATAACATGTCTAACATAACTTGAATACTCTTCTTTACTTATTTTGTCATAATTAAATTCAACTTTAAATCTGCAATGTGCTATTGATATTGTTATATTGGTCCATAAATCTTGCTCTGTATCTATAAAGTCCTGTCTTAGTTCTTTTATTGTTTGATATAATACATCAACAATTTTTAAGTATTCTGTTTCATTAATATTAAATTTTTTAGGTACTTCATACACATTTACGGGTTTCTTTTTTAATAATCCTTTTGGAAGATAATAAAAATACATCTCCCCTGTTTGTACATTTTCCTCATCATCTATAACAGATGCATAAAGATATATTTCTTCCCATTTTTCTGGAATTAAATCAAATAAACAGGTTTGGATTTTTTCGTATTTATCTTTCATATTTTTAGTAGTTCTAAGCATCCCCTTTTACACTCCTATTTTTCTATTAAACTTTCTCCTGTCATTTCTTCTGGTTTTTCTATTCCCATTAAGTCTAATATTGTTGGCGCTAAATCTGCTAATTTTCCTTCTTTTAGTTTTACAGTTTCTTTTTCAGATACTAAAACTAATGGTACTAAGTTTGTAGTATGTGCAGTATGTGGTTCTCCTGTCTTGTAATCTATCATTTGTTCAGCATTTCCGTGGTCTGCTGTTATTAATAGATTTGCCTTTTGTGCATTTATTGCCTCAACTACTTTTCCTACACATTCATCTATTGTTTCTATTGCTTTTATTGCTGCTGGTAAGTTTCCTGTGTGTCCTACCATATCTGGATTTGCATAATTTAATATTATGCAATTGTATTTTTTAGAATTTATTGCTTCTATAACTTTTTCTGTTACTTCATAAGCACTCATTTCTGGTTTCATATCATAAGTTTCAACTTTTGGAGATGGTACTAGTATTCTATCTTCTCCTTCATATTGTTTTTCTTCTCCTCCATTAAAGAAGAATGTAACATGTGCATATTTTTCTGTTTCTGCTATTCTTAATTGTTTTCCACCATTTTTGCTTATAACTTCTCCAAGTGTATTTTTTACTGGTTCTTTTTTGAATGCTATGTGAACATTTGGCATTGTTTCATCATAACTTGTGAAACATACAAAATATAGGTTCATTTTCTTTGTTTCGAATTCATTAAATTCTGGATCTACTAATGCTCTTGTTATTTGTCTTGCTCTATCTGGTCTAAAGTTAAAGAATATTACAGAATCTCCATCTTCTATTGTTGCAACTGGTTTATCTCCATTCATTATTACTGTTGGCTCTACAAATTCGTCAAATACTTCTTTTTGATATGAACTTTCGATTGCATTTATTGCAGTTCCAGCTGTTTCTCCTTTTCCGAAAACCATTGCGTCATATGCTTTTTGCTCTCTATTCCAACGTTTATCTCTATCCATTGCATAGAATCTTCCAGATAAACTTGCAATTTTTCCTACACCTTTTTCTTTCATTTTTTCTTCTAATTCTTGTATATAGTTTTCAGCTGATGCTGGTGGTGTGTCTCTTCCATCTAAGAAACAGTGTACATACACATCTTCAAAGTCTCTTCTTTTTGCCATTTCTAGTAAACCATATAGGTGTCTATTATGACTATGAACTCCACCGTCTGATACTAATCCAAGTATATGAAGTTTTGAGTTATTTTTCTTGCAATTTTCTATTGCATTTATAAATTCTTCATTACTGAAGAAATCTCCATCTTCTATTGATTTTGTTATTCTTGTTAGTTCTTGGTATACTATTCTTCCTGCTCCTATGTTTGTGTGACCAACCTCAGAGTTTCCCATTTGTCCTTCTGGTAATCCTACTGCTAGCCCACTTGCTGCAATTTTTGTTGTTGGGTATTTTTTCATAAGTTTATCAATATTTGGTGTGTTTGCTAATTTTACTGCATTACCGTCTTTATGATTGTTTTCCCCAAATCCATCTAATATCATAAGCATTGTTAATTTACTATCCATAAAATTCTTTCCCTCTTTCTTATTTTTTTAAGTCTTACTTATGGAGATTTTGCCAATATTTAAAATGTATTGTGCTTTGTATACTTAAAGGCTTATTTTATTTGTTGTAATTTACTATTTTCTCAAAGGTTTCTGCTTTTAAACTTGCTCCACCTATTAAGCCTCCATCTATGTCTGACATTTCTAATAATTCTTTGGCATTTTCTGGTTTCATACTTCCACCGTATTGTATTATAACTCTTTCAGCCACGTTTTGTCCATAGATTTCAGCAATTTTCTCTCTTATTTTTCTGCACGCATCATTTGCATCTTCTTTTGTCGCTGTTTTTCCTGTTCCAATTGCCCATATTGGTTCATAAGCAATTATTGTATTTGCTGCTTGTTCTTCTGTTAATCCATCTAAGGCTTTTTTTGTTTGCTCTGTTATTATATCATATTGAATTCCCGCTTCTCTTTGTTCTAATGTTTCTCCAACACATACTATTGGTTTTAGATTATTTAAAAAAGCAGCTTTTATTTTTTTGTTTACTGTTTCATCTGTTTCCGCAAAATATTGTCTTCTTTCAGAGTGTCCTATTATTACATATTGTACTCCAATTGATTTTAACATTTTTCCAGAAATTTCTCCAGTATATGCTCCTTTTTCCTCAAAATGCATATTTTGAGCTCCTATTTTTATGTTTGTTTCTTGTGCTGCAAGTAAACTGTAAAATAGGTCTGTATATGGTACACATAGTATTACGTCGCTTTCTGCATCTTTTACATAAGGTGCTAGTTTTGTAATCATTTCCATTGCCTCATTTGGAAGCATATTCATTTTCCAGTTTCCTGCTATTACTTTTTTTCTCATATTTACAATTCATCCTTTCTTTTTAAAATTAGATTATATCCACGGTTACTTTGGAGTTTCTTTTTAATGCTTCTTGTTTTATAATTTCTATTAATTTATTTTTGGAACCTTCTGTATAATCATTTATAAATTCATAGTCAAATTGTTTTCTTAAATCTTCATTTTGTGAATATTCTTTAATGTGTTCATCTATTTCTTGTAGCCTTGCTTCTTCTGCATCTTTGGATAAATTTCTATTTTTTAATTCTTTTTTAGCTCTTTTAACATCATAAGGAATAATATATATTGAAAAAATATTTTGTGCATGTCTTTTTATATCATATATTCTATTATAATGTACTTCTGTTACTAAATTTTCATCAGATTCAAGTAATTCTTTTCTATACCCATATTTTGCTCCAAGAAATTCAAAATTTGCTGTAATTTCACTCGTTTTCACTTTTTCCTCAAATTCTTCATTACTTACAAATTCTTTATCAATTCCAGCAATTTCTCCTGTTCTCTTTTTTCTAGTAGTTACTATCACTAAATTTTTAAATCCAAGTTCTTTAGCTATTGCATCTTTAAAAAATGATTTTCCAGTACCTGTTATTCCTGATAATGTTACTATCATATTTGCTCTCCTCTTTGAATATCTTTTTCTCCATAATAGATTTCTTTAAC
>USOM01000078.1 GCA_900556345.1 uncultured Clostridium sp.
CGTTTTATTTAGTTTATTTCTATCTATTTTCTCACTATCACTAATTTCAACATTAATTATATATTTCTCATCTTGCTCATCTATTGTTAAATACGTATTCATTTTTCTTTCCCTTTCATTTTTTCGAAAGAACCAGGTTAAGTAAACCTGGTTCTTTGAATTTATTCCCTTTTATTTATAAGTTGTTTATTAATACTCTCCTCTAGCTGCTCTTTTTATTCTTTGAACATTTTCATCGCTAGAATCAAATCTTTGATCCAAACTTCTATCAAAGTCGTCCTGCTGCTTTTTTCGTTCTTCGCTACTTACCTCATCATCATTCCATCCTATCCTTCTTGCTTGACGTAACAAATCATCATACTCCCTTGAGGAATAATCTAAAGCTTTACCAGACATGACCTCGCCTCCTTAATTAAGAAAATGTAAAAAGGGAATCTATTCAGAGTACATTTTGCTGTACTGTTCATTAGTATATAACTTTTTTATTTCCTGTCAATATTTTATTTCAATATTTTCCTACTCCTAAATATTCCTTTAAGGCTGTTTGTAAAAGTCTAGAAAAATTAACATTTTTTGATTCTGCCATCTTATTCAACCATTGTGGAATTGTTAATGTCTTTTTTACTGCCTGCTCATCCAATTCATTTCTTACTAACGGCATCCATACAGATACTGGTATAGCCTTTTGATTTCCTTGTATTTTAACATTTTCCAATGATGTTGCTTCTGGTATTTTTTTATTGTCATATTCCATATCGTACAACACCAATCCTAAAACTTCTTCTGCATTTTTCATTGCTTCTTTAGTTGTATCTGCACAAGATATTGCTTCTGGAATATCTGGAAATGTTATATTAATTCCATCTTCTGCATAATCCAAAACTGCTACAAATTCATAACTATCATTTTTCATTTAATAATACCTCCTATTTGGGTGAATATCCTTTCATTATTATTACCAACCTCCCTATATTATATACGTATTTTTCATACGTGTCAATATTTTAAACAAAAAATATGACAACCAAAAAGAGTTACCACAACTCTTTTTGATTGCCCCTTATTTAATTTTATTCTTCTACATCATCGTCATCATCTTCAGGTATTTCTTCGCCTAAACTTTGTTCAAATGCTTTTTCGAAATTGTCTCTTACTTTCTTTTCGATTTCAGCCATCATATCTGGATTATCTGTTAAATATTTTTTAACATTTTCTCTACCTTGGCAAATCTTTTCACCTTTGTAGCTAAACCATGAACCGCTTTTCACTATTATGTCTAGGTTTACAGCCATATCTACTATATTTCCTACTTTAGATATTCCTTCATTGTAAACTAAATCGAATTCTGCTTCTCTAAATGGTGGTGCAACTTTGTTTTTTACAACTTTTACTCTTACTCTGTGTCCTGTTACTTCTCCATTTTGTTTTATTTGTTCTATTCTTCTTATATCTAGTCTTACAGATGAATAGAATTTTAATGCACGTCCACCTGTTGTTGTTTCTGGATTCCCAAACATTACTCCTATTTTTTCTCTTAATTGGTTTATAAATATTAGTACTGTTTTTGATTTGTTTATTGCTCCAGCTAGTTTACGAAGTGCTTGTGACATAAGTCTTGCTTGAAGTCCCATGTGAGAATCTCCCATATCTCCATCTATTTCTGCTTTTGGAACTAGGGCTGCTACTGAGTCTACTACTACTACATCTATTGCTCCACTTCTTACTAAACTTTCTGTTATTTCTAGTGCTTGTTCTCCTGTATCTGGTTGTGATACTATTAGGTTATCTATATCTACACCTAATTTTTTAGCATGTACTGGGTCTAAAGCGTGTTCTGCATCTATAAATGCTGCTTCTCCTCCTAGTTTTTGTGCTTCTGCTACTACTGATAATGCTAGTGTTGTTTTTCCTGATGATTCAGGTCCATATATTTCTATTATTCTTCCTCTTGGTAATCCACCTATTCCTAAAGCTATGTCTAGGCTTAGTGAACCAGTTGGAATTGATTCTATTTCCATTGCTTTATAATCTCCAAGTCTCATTACTGAGCCTTTTCCAAATTGTTTTTCTATTTGGCTTAATGCAACATCTAATGCTTTTTTTCTTTCATTATTTTCTGCCATTTATTTTTCCTCCTTATTTTTGCAAATTTCTGTTTGCTGTGGTTATTATATACAGCAAACATTTTTTTGTCAATACTTTTTTAAAACTTTTTATTTTTATTTTGAAGTATACCATTCTTTTATATTGTAAAACATACTATACCAGTTTGCTTTTACATCTCCAACAAGTTCTGTATTTTTTACTGCTATAATCTTATTTCTTGCAATTCCAATATATGGTACTTCGTCATTGTAAATTTCATATAATCTTTGATACTTTGATTTTAATTCATTACTATCTGTCGAATTTTTTGCGACATTCATTATATCATCAATTTCTGAATTACTAAATTTTGCTAAATTGTTATATCCAAAATATGTTGATAAATCTGGTGCTATTGGTTGTTTTATACTTCCAAGCATCATATCGTAATTTATATTATTCAAATATGAATTATAACTAGAATCGTCTGCATATATTATATTAACAATAATACCTTGTTCGCCTAATTGGCTTTTTATATCTTCTGCAGCTCTTCTTCTTGTTCCATCACTTGCTCTTACAACTAAATTTAGTTCTAATGCTTTTGCTTTATAATTTTCTATTTTTTGCCAAATTCCATTCTTAAATTCCCATCCAGCTGATGACAATAAATTACTTTTTTCGTCTACATTATAAAAACTTTCTTCTTGTGTGTTTACTAAATAACTTCCTGTATTTAAGACGAAATTTGCGGATTTATACATATTTCCGAATGAATTTGAAATAACTCTATCTTTATCTAGTGCTGCTCTTATAGCTTTCCTAACATTTACGTCTGATAAATTCGAGCTTTGCGTATTTAATGCTAAAAATATAAATTCTCTTCCTTCAATTTCTGTTACATCATATCCTATTGTTCCTATATAATCCTGATATGAGCCATTTTCTGTTGATATTAAATCTATACTTCCCATTTTAAATGCATTATAAAGTTCTGCTGCAGTTGAATATAAATTTATTGTAATTTTTTCAATTATTGTTGTATCTTTTTTTGCATTCCACCAGCTTTGATTTTTTTCTAGTACAATTGTGTTATTATTTACCTCGGAAATTTTATATTGACCTGTTGTTATCGGAGCTTTATTTTTATCTGTATTCCAGAAATCTGTATCTAAATAGTAACTACTGCTTAGTATTGGAAAATTTAGATAGTACTCAAAATTATTTACATCTTGTGATAGTATTACTCTTAATGTGTAATTATCTATTATATCAACTTCCTTTATAGGACTAACATTTGAAGCATATACCGAATTTTCATTTTCTTTTAATTTATCTATTGTATATTTTACGTCATCACTCGTAAACTTGCTTCCATCTGACCATTTTACGCCTTGTCTTAATTTTATTATATAAATGTTGTTTGAATTTTTGGCACATTCTTGAGCTAAAGTGTATTCTATATTATAGTCTTCTGTTATATTTACAAGTGGTTCATATATTAATCTATCTATATCTTGAACTCTTCTATTTGAAGTAATTATTGGGTTTATATTATCAAATTCTGATACTCCTAATGTTATTTCTTTTCCTTTTTGAATTTCTTGATTACTACTGGTTCCGCTACTACCATTTTCTGTATTTTTATCTCCATTTTGAATTTTTACTCTATATATTGCAAAACCCATTATAACTATTATGAATAAAACAAATACATATCCAAAAATGTTATTCTTCATAGGCACCTCTTCTATTTTTATCTAAATTATAAACTATATTTGTAATTATATAGTAAAATTTGCGATTGTCAAGGGGAATTTTGTCGAAAACGAAGTAATTTTAACAAACTAAAGAAGCATTTGCCAAATATGACAAATGCTTCTTTCAATTCATAATAATTCCTATTAAAATATTTTATTTTCTAGATTCAACAATAAGTTTTATACCAGTTCTATCTTCTCCTTCTACCTCAACTTCTGCGAATGCTGGTATGCAAACAAGATCAACTCCCGCTGGTGCTACAAATCCTCTTGCAATTGCTACTGCCTTTACTGCTTGGTTTAGAGCTCCTGCTCCGATTGCTTGCATTTCTGCTTTTTGTGATTCTTTTATCAAACCTGCAATAGCTCCTGCTACTGAATTTGGGTTTGATTTTGATGAAATTTTAAGAACTTCCATTCTTCTTTGCCTCCTATAATTTTAATTTTTTTGTTGCAACTTTTACATTTTGTATTTTACAACTTTTAGGCAATTTTGTCTATATATTTTTGGAAATTTTTTCCAGTTTTCATCGCGTTATTCGACACGTTTCGACATTTCTTCTATTATAGTATAAACCGTATCTTTGATAAATTTAGCAGATGAACTTGGTGCAATTCTACCTGGAAGTGCCAATGCCCATATAAAATTAAGTCCCATACTTTTAGCCATTTTTCCGTCAATTCCACCTGGGCTTGAAGCTAAATCTATAAGTAATGCTTCTGCATCTATATGTTTCAATTCCCTTTCCCTTAAAATAGTTTGAGGAACTGTATTTATAATAATATCAAATTCTTTTAAATCATATAACATATCATTAATATTCAAACTATTATAACCATACGCTTTAATCCACGCCAAATCCGAAACTTTTCTTGCTGCACAAGTAACTAATGCCGACATCTTGCTAAATTTATTCGCAACTATTTTTCCAACCCTTCCAAATCCTAATATAAGCACTCTACTTCCTTGTAAAATTTTATCAGTATTTTTTATAGCTACCTCAATTGTGCCTTCCGCTGTTGCTATTGTATTTAAAATAGCCAAGTCGTCTCTTTTCATAATATCAATAACTTCCATATATTTTTCATCAAGTTTTTTCTTCAAATCATCCTTAATACTACCACTAATAAAAATTTTGCCTTTATTTGTTTTCATCAAATCATCTATCATTATCTTATCATGTGCAAATGGTGCATTTATAAAATCTTCATTACTTGAAAACGGCACCGGACCTATTATAACCTGAGCTTTTTCCATCGCTGTTTTTAAAGATGTACATTTTTCAATTCTACCATCATCTAAAATCTCATCAGACCTATCTTGACCAAATGAATAAACTCTATTTCCATCATCTGCAAGCATACCTGCTAGCTTAATATTTCTTAAATCTCCACCTAAAACTAGATATCTGTTTTTCATCATATTCCTCCTAATACTATTATTAATATAATTGTATTATTTTATCC
>USOM01000079.1 GCA_900556345.1 uncultured Clostridium sp.
CATTTAAAATACTTAGACAATTTTATAGGAAAAGATATAAAAAGCTTGAAAGAAAAATACAAAGAACAATATGTAAGATATTTGGAAATAAAAAAAGAATTAAAAGAAAATTATGGAGATGAAAAAGAAAGACAAAGAAAGCTAGATTTACTAAAATATCAATTTCAAGAAATAGAAGAAGCGGGATTAGTAGATGGGGAAGAAGAAGAGCTAAGTAATAAACAAAAATTAATAGTAAATGCAGAAAAAATAGCAAAAACATTGCAAGAGGTTGATTTAGCTATTGGAGAAAATGCAATAGATATAATAAGTAACAGTATAAGAAATTTAGAAAAAATAGAAAGTTTTGATAGCAAATATCAAGAAACTGCAAATAACTTAAAAAGTGCGTATTACGAGTTACAAGAAGTGTCAAGAGATATAACAAATTATAAGGACGAAGTAGATTTTGATGAAAACGAACAAAAACAAATTGAAGAAAGGCTAGACCTAATATTTTCTCTAAAAAGAAAATATGGAAATTCAATAAAAGAGATTCTAGAATATAAAGAAGAAGTAGAAAAAGAAATATATAGAATTGATAATCTAGAAGAATATACAAATAACCTAAAAGAAGAGCAAAAAGATGTAACAAAAAAATTAGATAATTTGGCAGAAGAAATTCATAAATTAAGAGAGAAAAAAGCAATAGAATTATCAAAAGAAATAAATAAGAATTTACAAGATTTGGAAATGAAGAATGCAGTAGTAAATATTCATACAGATTATATTGAGGAAGAGTATTACGAAAACGGAAAAGATAAAGTGGTATTTTTCATAAAAACAAATGTTGGAGAAGATGAAAAAGAATTAAGCAAAATTGCATCAGGAGGAGAAATGTCAAGAATAATGCTTGCAATAAAAACAGTACTTGCTAAAACTGATAATACATCTGTTTTAATTTTTGATGAAATAGATACAGGAATAAGCGGAAAAGCAGCAAATGCTGTAGCAGAGAAATTATCAAAAATTGCTGAAAAACATCAGGTTTTATGTATATCGCATTTGCCAAATATAGCAGCGGTTGCAGATTACCATTATTTTATAAGCAAAAATATTGTAAATGATAGAACGGCAACATCTATAAAACAATTGAGCGAAAAAGAAAAAATAAGTGAAATTGCAAGAATATCTTCAGGAGAAATAAATGAAATAAGTTTAAAATATGCAGAAAAATTAAGGTTAAAGAAAGTGGCAGGATAATACAAATTGGTTAGAAAAGGTTGAAAAAAGCCTAAAAATGTTGTATTATATACAAAAAATATAACAGATAAAGGTGATAATATGCTAGAAAGAGTAAATGACACAAAAGATTTGAAAAAATTAACAGAAGAAGAAAAGAAAGAATTAGCTCAAGATATAAGAAAATACATAATAGAGGTAGTATCTGAAAATGGAGGACATTTAGCTTCAAATCTTGGTGTAGTTGAACTTACACTAGCATTAGAAAGTGTATTTGATGTAAACAAAGATAAAATAGTTTGGGATGTTGGGCATCAAACTTATATACACAAAATATTAAATGGAAGAAAAGAAGAACTAAAAAGTATAAGAAAGCTAAATGGAATAGCTGGTTTTCCAAAAACAAAAGAATCTGAAACAGATTGTTTTAATACAGGCCATAGTAGTACATCAATATCTGCTGCTATGGGAATGGCAAAAGCAAGAGATATAAAGAAAGAAAAACATTCGGTAATAGCAGTTATTGGAGATGGAGCCCTAACTGGAGGAATGGCATTAGAGGCATTAAACCATATAGGAAGTTCTAGAACTAATGTAATAGTTGTTTTAAATGACAATGAAATGAGTATATCTAAAAACATTGGTGGAATAAATATGCTTTTAAGTAAACTAAGAGCAAGAAAAATGTATGCTATATCTAATAAATCTGGAAAAAAAGTGTTAGAAAAAATACCATTTGTAGGTTCAAAAATAATTAAAATTATTCAAAGAATGAAACAAGGTATTAAACAATTAATTATACCAAAAATGTTTTTTGAGGATATAGGATTTAAGTATTTAGGACCAATAGATGGTCATAATATTGAAGATATGGAACTTATATTTAAGAGAGCAAAAGAGCTTGATGAACCAGTATTAATACACGTATTAACTAAAAAAGGAAAAGGATATACGCCTGCAGAAGATGAACCAGATAGATTTCATGCTACATCGCCTTTCTATATAGAAACAGGTAAGCCAAAGAAACAAAAAGGCAAGGACTATTCAAAAGCTTTTGGGGAAGAGCTTGTTAAAATTGCGAAAAAAAATAAAAAGGTAGTAGCAATTACAGCATCTATGAAAGATGGAACGGGTTTAACAAAATTTGCAGAAAAGTATCCAGATAGATTTTTTGATGTAGGAATAGCAGAACAACATGCATTAACCTTTGCAGCAGGACTTGCAAAAGAGGGAATGATACCATTTGTGCCAATATATTCTTCATTTTATCAAAGAGCTTATGACCAAGTAATTCACGATATTTGTATACAAAATTTACCAGTAATAATGTGTGTAGATAGAGCAGGGATTGTTGGAGCAGATGGAGAGACACACCAAGGAATTTTAGATTTATCATTTTTTAAAGTAATTCCAAACATAACAATAATGGCACCAAAAGACTTTAAGGAATTAGAAGATATGATGAATTTTGCTATAACTTTGAAGAAGCCAGTTGTAATAAGATATCCAAGAGGAGGAGAAGCAAAGGAAAAATTTATAACACATTCTCAAATACAATATAAAAGAAGCGATATTTTGACAATTGGAAATGATGTGACAATAGTGGCAATAGGAAATCAAGTGGCAAAGGCATTGAATGTATGTAGGAAATTAAAAGAAGAGGGAATAAATGCTGAGGTTATAAATGCAAGATTCTTAAAACCATTTGATAAATATACAGTTCTTAAATCTATTAATAAAACACATTTTGTTGTAACAATAGAGGACAATTCTTTAGTTGGTGGTTTAGGTGCAGAAGTGAAAGAATTAATTGCAGAAAGACGTATTCCAAACGTAATTGTAAGGAATTTTGGATATCCAGATGTATTTGTAGAACACGGAACACCACAAGAACTTGAGGAAATTTATAAATTAGATGAAAAATCTGTATTTAATTATATAACAAATGAAATTAAATATAAGAAGAGGACGAATAAAAATAATAAATCTAATAAGAAAAATAAAACAAAAAAATATGTTGATAATAAGGCTAATAAAAATATAGATGAAAGTCAAAATAAAATTGGCTAAAAACTAAATTTATGACTGTCCTTTATAAGAAGTCAAAAGGGCAGTCATTTAATTTAAAAGATAGATAATTTTTAGATATTGGATGATAAAAAGAAAGTTTATAACAAGCTAATGCTTGACCATCTATTAAATCAGATTTTGAACCATACAAATCATCTCCAAGCAAGGGATGGTTAATTGATGCAAAATGAACTCTAATTTGATGGGTTCTTCCAGTTTCTAACACACATTTAATTAAGGAAAAAGTATCATATTCCTTTAGTACCTCAAAATGTGTAATAGCCTGTTTTCCATTATTAGAAATACACCTTTCAATTATACTGTTTTCTTTTCTTGCAATTGGTTTATTTATAGTTCCTTTTTTTAAAGAAAGTTTACCACAAACAACAGCTAAGTATTCTTTCTTAAATGTTTTATTATTCATTTGCTTTATTAAAGTTTCTTGTACATATTCATTTTTAGCAAATATAATTAATCCAGATGTATTTAAATCGAGTCTATTTACAGGCCTTATCTTTTTATGTAAATTGATTTTATCAAAATAAAATTTTAAACCATTAGAAAGAGTATCATTAAAATGGCTAAAAGAAGGATGTACGGCTATTCCAGCAGGTTTATTTAGAATAATAAAAGAATCATCCTCATATATAATATTTAGGTTCATATTTGTAGGAATAATGTTGGAATTATCCTCTGGATAATTTAAGTCAATAGAAATTATATCGTTTTTATGTACAATATTTCTAGTATCAAATATTTGACCATTTACTTTTACTAGTTTATTATTTATCAATTTACTAAAAAGCCTAGATGAAATATCTAGATTTTGTCTTAAAATATTATTAACATTTTGGCTTTCTTTTTCTACTTTATAATTTAAAATCATAAATACTCCTTGTTGTTTTATTTATGTAAAAGTGTCCTATTAATTTAATAGAACACATAGGGTTACTATATATTGCTAAGTAGTAACAAATTATTCGTTGTTATCATTATTATAACGATTTCTATTTGGAACACTAGATGTATAGTAATAAACTAAAGCAATTATTGCAACAGCAGCAATTGCTAAAATTAACCAAATCCAAGTTGTAGAATTCATACCTAGAAGAGTGGTATCTGTCGTAGTAGCAGTTCTTCTAGCGGTATAGTTTCCTGAATTTGTATTTGTTGCCATAAAAGAATTGTTATTATTTGTCATTTCTGACGCGCCTTTTTCCATATTTTCAGTTACATTTTTTGCCGTGTTAGAAATATCTTTTGCAGTATTTTCTATACCGTTTTCAGCATTCCCAACGGCATCTCTAACAGAATTTGCAGCTTTTTCCATAGAATCTTTTACTTCATCTGTAGCAAATGTAAAAGTGGAGCTTAAAAGTATAACAATACTAAATAATAACAATCCAAACAAAAACTTTTTTTGCATAATTTTTATCCTCCTAAAAAAATAGTTTAAAATTAAACTTAATAATATTATTATTTTTTTAGGTTAAAATATACTATGAAAAAATTTGAAAAATAAAACAAGCAATAACAACTTATTGCTTGATAAAATTTAATTTTTACTTAATCTTATTAAAATTGCTATTGCAAAAAATATTAACAAAACACCAATTACTATTAAAGCTATATTTATAAGGTTAGTAATTGTTGAACTACCAGATGATTGACTATTTGAAACACTACTTATAGTAGAAGAACTTGAATTTGAAGAACTGTTAGATGTGTTTTGGAATAAGTTATTTGTATTAGTGTTTGTATTGCTTGTATTTGATGAATTTGTTGCAGTTGCAGAATTTGCTTGTGTTTGTGCATTTGGAGATGCAGCATTAGTTGTTGTATTTTCAGTTAAATTCAAATCGATACCATAGCAATAATTATATGAAAAGATTACTACCATAGTAAATAATAATATAGTTTTGATTAATTTTGACATAATTATTCCTCCTTAAGTTTTTTCATTTGATTTACAATAATAGTATAAT
>USOM01000080.1 GCA_900556345.1 uncultured Clostridium sp.
TTCAAGAATTTTTTAAGGATGGCATACCAACAGATATTGAAATAGAAACTTTAATAGAAAAATGCTTATTAATAGAAAAATATAAAGTTGAAATAAAAAATTACGAAATGTCTGCATCAAATAATAGTGAAATAGAAAAATTAAAAAGTATATTCCAAGGCAAGGAATTAACAGAAAAGAAGATAAATAATGTAATTTCAGAGTATAATGGCCTAGGCGATGTAGAAAACAAAATAAAATTAAATGAAGAAAAAACTATATCTCTAAAAAAAGAACGAGACGAACTTTGCAAGCAAAAAAACAGCAGTAAAAATATTGGAGTAGCATTAGGAATAATTGCTATAATATGTATAATTGCAGGAATTGGAACATTTATAACACAAATGGTACAAGTGTCAATTGTGGCTTTCGTAGTACGGAATTATATTACTAGGTTTAATATTTGTAAAAATAAATTCTTTTAAGAAAAAGGAAAAAGACATTTTAGAAAAAGACGAAGAATTAAATGAAATAAAAGAATTGATTGAAAATTTACAATCAAAAGAGATATCAACACGAAGAGAAGTATCTGAATTTGTGGAAGATTTTTCGGCAGATAATTCCGAGGAAGATATGTTAATAAAACTTACAGAGATAAAGTCGAATTTTGTAAAATATAATGATTTAATGAACTCAATTGATTCAATATTTGAGAAGCAAAAAGAGATTTTGAATAATCTAAATGAGTTAGAAGAAAGTATAAAAAATTATTTACTTAGATATTTTAAAGAGTTGAATAATTCTTATGTTACATTTGCTCAAGAAATAAAGATGAAAAAAGCAGATTTATTAAGGCAAAAACAAGATTTTGAGGTTAAACTTAAAGCAAAAGAAGAATATGAAAAGACAAATAACATAAAAGAACTACAAGAGGAAAAAGAAAAATCCTCGGAAAATGCTGATAGAAAAGAACTTGAGGCTAAGTTAATAGAACTTACAAATCAAATTAACAAAATTAATGACGAAAAAAATTACAATAAAAATCAGATAGAGCTTTTGGAAAGCAACTTAGATACAGTATTTGATATAGAAAATAATATAGAAGAAATTTCAAGCAAGATTGATGAAATGAAAGAAAATTGTGATATTTTAGAGAAAACTAAAAAGCTTTTGGAAACTGCAAAAGAGCAATTTTCATCACATTATTTGGAGAAAATGAAAAATAGTTTTGTGAATAATTTGAAGCTAATTGGCGGAAAAGAAATGGAGGTTTCTGTTGATGTTAATCTTAATGTGAAGATAAATGAGTGTGGCTCTAATAAGGAGATTGATTATTTTAGTACAGGATATAGGGATTTGATTTATATTTGTATGAGACTTAGTTTGATTGATAGTTTGTTTGAAAATGAGAAGCCTTTTATTATTTTAGATGATCCTTTTGTTAATTTGGATGAGGGGAAAATTGCGAATGCTATTGGTTTGCTTAATAGTTTGGCTAAGAAGTATCAAATTGTATATTTTGTTTGTCATGAAAGTAGAGGCCTACTCTATAAAATATAAAAAATCAAATTTGAAAAATGTAGTTTGAGTGAGTATAATTGATAAAAAAAGAGGTATTATAATTTTAACGTTATTTTTGAAAAAATTTCAAGGTTTTAGGAGTTGAATTTTTTTCGAATTGATGTTATTATAAGTATAATTTAATAGAAAAGAAAAAGCTACCCTGCGTAGTGCGTGTAGACAGAATTTTTAGAACCTACAAGTTTTAAGAGGGGCTTATCTCTTGATATGGCGTGCATGCTTGCTTCCTTTTTGGTCGTAAGAAGCCCATGAGTATTAAGGTTGGCACCCACCTGTTTTTTGAGGAGGCAGGTTATTAAAAATTCACCAACATCTTGCGGCTAAGGCGGGGGTGCTTTTTTTGTTTGAAAAAATTGGCAGTAAAAATAAAAAAAATTAAAAAACAAAAAACTCTTGCCAAAAATTAAAAGATGGTATAGAATAGGAATATAAAAAATAAAATAAAAAAAGAGGTATAAAAATGCAAAAGATAAAAAATGCTGAAACCCTTGCAGGAGTACACACACACACACACACACACACACACACACGGGTAATCTATTAACAGAAAAAAATAAATTAAAAAAAGCAACACAAAATAACCTAAAAAATGTGAATTTTGATAGGTTACTTTGTGTTGCTTTTTAGCGTTTTTTAATAGCATAAAATACCTAAGAAAGGGAGGAAAAAAATGAATTTAAAAGAAAAATTCAAAATGAACAAAGGTATAACCTTAATTGCACTAGTAGTTACAATAATAGTTTTACTTATATTAGCACGGTGTAAGTATAGGTATGTTAACAGGGCAAAATGGTATACTAAAAAGGGCTCAAGAGGCAAATGAATCAACAAGAGGGGGAGATGTCCAAGAGACAGTAAGTTTAGAAGCACTAAATAATGAACAAGCAAAATATTTGGGAGGAACTCAAAAAACAAGATCTGAAGTAATAGAAGAACTTCATACAAAAGGAAAATTAACAAACGAAGAAGTTGCAGTATTGGAAAATAGTGACTCAATAACAATAGGAGGAATAACAATAGATTTTAGCATATTAGGAAAAAAAGGAAAAACATTAGTACAAGCATTTATAGATAATGAGATAAAAGTAGGTGATTATATAACAAACTACAATACAACATTAAATAATGCTAATGCAGAAGCAAAATTAACAACAGAGGAAACAGGATTTGATGGAGGAACTCAGACATATAAAGTAAATGCAAATACAACTTGGAGGGTTTTAGGACTAAATGAAAACAAAACACAACTTATAATAACTACAGGAAGTCCTATAAAGAAGGAAATGGACTCAGCTGCAACAGAGGATTGGAAAAAAAATCCGTATTTATATTTAGATAAAGCAGAAGGATGGTACAACACAAATGATGAGTTAGTATCTAATAATATTTTAGATAAGGTATGTGGTATTTATGCTGGAAAATATGCTAGTACAACAAAAAGTATGAGAATAGAAGATATAAATCTGGCATTAGGTTTAACATTAGATAAATCTAATAACAAGTTATATAAAACAGCAGCAGATGCTTCAAAAACAGAAATAGCAGAATACCAAGGTCTTTTTGGAACAAATTATACATATAAAATAGGTGATTATGCACCAGAAAATTACTTAAAAGCAAAATATCCAACAAAATATACAAATTTAACCAACAAAAAAGCAGGAAATTCAGTTGCAGGAACAGCTTTTATGTATCAATATACAAGCGCTAATATTGTAGATAAAAGTAGTAAATTGTATGAAGTATTGTTTGACGGAACAGAAGAAGCCTCAAATGGAAAATCCTACTGGCTTGCGTCGTCTGGTGTCGATGTTGATGGCTCAGGCGGTTGCGGCTTCGGTCCAGGAGCTGTCCTTGCAGGCTATGCTGGCACTGGGATTGAGTTGTTCTACTCGTGTGGCTATTCCTGTGCGTAATGGCTTGCTGTGCGCCCCGTAGTTTATCTACAATCTGGAGTCACGGTTAATGATTTGTCCGTTTCTTCAACTGGTAGAGAAGAAAAATGGACTACAACACTTCCAGATTCATTTGATAGCAACCATTTAGAATACGGACAAATTACGGAGTCTAATACACCATCGTAAAATTTATAGCTGAAAAAAATAGATTGGGGAGATTTTCCAGAAGGTCCTTAGGACTTCTGGAAAAAAATTAATATATTATGGGAATTATAAATATAGTAAAAAATGTAAAAGACATATATAAAGAATATATTGTTTTGGTAAGAGTAGGAAATTTTTACAATTGCTATGGAAGAGATTCATATATTATTTCGTATTTATTAGGATATAAAATAAATATTCTTAGTAATAATGTATATAGCTCGGCTTTTCCTAAAAGTGCATATTGTAAAGTAGTGTCGATATTAGAGCAGAACAATATAAATTATATTGTATTAGATAAAAGAAATAATTACGATGTAGAAGAAAAAGATGATAATAAAAATCTAAATAATTACAATAAATTTTATGAAAAGGCCAAAAAAGAAATAGCTCAAAAAATGAGAGTTGAGAAAATATATCAATACTTATTATTATGCAAAGATGAAAAGATAATATATGAGGTAGAAAAAAAGATAAATGAAAGAAGAAAAATTCAAGGTAATTAACTTTATTAGGGAATTAATTATTTATATAGATAAGTATTTAAATAATTTTCCAAAGAAGGATATAGAAATAAAAAACAGAATAAAAAATCTATCGTATGATTTATTGGAACTAGCTTATAAGGCCAATATCTCCGAGGAAAACAAAATAAAATATATTAATGAAATGATTGCTAAAATTAAGGTGTTAGATTTTTTCATGAATTTATGTTATGACAAAGAAATAATAAATATGAAAAGATACACAAAATTTGGAGAAAAATTAGATGACATATTAAAATATTCAATTGGTTGGCAAAAATCAATAAAAAAAGATGGGGCATAGTTGTTGTGGCTTGCGTCTTCTGGTGTCAATGTTAATGGCTCAGACAATTGCAACTTCGGTCCAGGAGCTGTCAATGAAGGCAATGCTGGCACTGGAAATGAATTGTTCAACTCGAATGGCAATTCCAATGCGAAATGGCTTGCTGTGCGCCCCGTAGCTTCTATAAACTGTGGTTATATAGTTATAGACTATATAAGAGATAATGTAGAAACAAACTATTGTCCCTTCGCTATATGCGATAAAATAAAAATAGATAAATATATTTGTTAGTAAAAAATTTGAAAGGGAATATGTTTTAGTACTGTTTTTAAGTAGCGATTTGGCTACTTTTTTTAATACATAGAAAGGAAAAAATATAATGAAGAGAAAAAGCAATTTGTATAAAAATTTACTTAAAATGGAAAATATTGAGTTGGCATATAATGAAGTATGTTCACATACAAGAAATAAAAGAAAGGCAAGAAATTATAGGGAATTTAAGTGTGTTTATATTAGTAGAATATGTAAAATTTTATCAAAAAGAAAATATGAAGTTGGAAAATATAATGTTTTTACAATATATGAGCCTAAAAAAAGAATTATTGTAAGCCAAAATCTTCAAGATAAGGTAATAAATCATCTAATTAGTAGACAAATATTATACCCAGCATTAATGCCGTGCTTAATAGAAGAAAATGTGGCAAGTATAGAAAATAAGGGAACAAAATATGGTTTGGAATTAGCTAATAAATTTCATCGTAAATGCAAGATAAAATATAAAG
>USOM01000081.1 GCA_900556345.1 uncultured Clostridium sp.
AAATATTGCTCATTTGCTAAATTTATTGATATAGGTGTAGTAAAACTGTATGTTTCTTCAACTATTTTCTTTATTGCCTCATTCAAGTTATCAAAAAATCTTATTCCAAATGCATCTACTTTAAATGTATCTCTGTCTTTAGAAACTTTTGCATATTTTATTAAATTGTTTTCTATATATATTCCTAAACAATTTTGCATTTTTTCGCTCCTTGCTTTTATTCTCTCTTGTTTTAACTTTCATTCTTCTGTCACTTTTTATTCTATATGTTTTTTTTTCTAAAATCAATACCTTTGCTTAAAATGTAATATAAATGTAATATTGGTGTAATATTATATTTTTTTGTAATATTTTTCGTGTTGGGACCGTTTCTTTTTCCATTGGGACCGTTTCCTTTCGCGAAAAGATCGTTTCTTTTTTTACTGGGACCGTTTCTTTTTGCGAAAAGATTGTTTCTTTTTTACTGGGACCGGTTCTTTTTGCGAAATCTTGTATAAATTCAAGAAATTTGGAAAAAATCTTTATATAACTTATTTATTGGAGGTTAGTATGAATAATCCATTAGATACACAAAAAGATTATCAAGAATATGTAAATCAAAAGTCCCCAAACTCCCCTATTTTAAAAAATTGTTTTAATGCTTTTTGGGTTGGCGGGCTCATTTGTTCAATTGGGCAAATTATATTTTCATTTTGTTTATATAAAGGTTTAGATGAAACAGCTAGCGGAACTATAGTCTCTATCATCTTAATTGCAATAAGTGCTTTTTTAACTGGTCTTAACATCTTTAACAAAATAGGAAAATTTGCTGGCGCAGGTTCTCTTGTTCCTATAACTGGTTTCGCGAATTCTATTGTTGCCCCTGCTATGGAATATAAATCTGAAGGCTATATTATGGGAGTCGGAGCCAAAATGTTCACTGTTGCAGGTCCTGTTTTGGTGTATGGTATTTCAACTTCTATTATTGTTGGGTTTGTGTATTTTTTGTTTAATTGTAATGGTGTTTTGGTGTAACTTTTCTTAAAAGGAAACGATCTTTTTGTGAAAAGAAACGGTCCCAGTGGAAAAAGAAACGATCTTTTCGCGAAAAGAAACGGTCCCAACGGAAAAAGAAACAGTCCCAATCAAAAAAAGAAAGGATTGATAAATTTATTATGGAAAAATTAGGTAAACAAACAATAAAATTTAATACTCCACCTACAGTTTTGGAAACTGCTTGTATTGCAGGGCCTAAAGAAGCTGATGGTCCACTTGCTAAATATTTTGATCAATGTTTAGAAGATGAAATGTGGGGCGAAAAAAGCTGGGAAAAAGCTGAAAGTAAGATTGTAAAACAAACTGTAAACACTCTTATTTCTAAGTCTTGCATTCCATCAGATAAAATCGAATATTGTTTTGCAGGTGATTTGCTAAATCAATGTATTTCCTCAAGTTTCGGGCTACGTGAATTAAATGTTCCTTTTTATGGGATTTTTGGTGCTTGTTCAACTTTTGTTGAGGGTATGCAACTTGCTTCTGTTTTTATAGAAGGTGGCATAAATTATGCAATTTGTAGTGCTTCTAGTCATTTCTGTAGTTCAGAAAGACAATTTAGGTTTCCCTTAGAGCTTGGAAATCAAAGGCCACCTACTGCTCAATGGACAGTTACAGCTTGTGGTTCTGCTATGCTTGCTAAAAATGGTAATGGCCCGAAAATCACTCATATTACAACAGGTAAAATTGTTGATATGGGTATAAAAGACGCTAATAATATGGGAGCTGCAATGGCACCTGCGGCTTTTGATACCTTGATGACTCATTTTTCTGATACTGGAAGAAAACCTAACTATTATGATGCAATCTTAACTGGTGATTTAGGTCATATTGGAAAAGATATTTTGATAGATTTGTTTCAAGATGCAGGATATAATATAAAATCTGTTTACAATGATTGCGGTGTTCTTATTTTTGATAAATCTACACAAGACACTCACTCTGGTGGAAGTGGCTGCGGATGTTGTGCTAGTGTTTTTTCTGGTTATTTATTTGAACAGTTAAAAACTAAAAAATTAAATAAAATTCTTCTTATTGCAACAGGAGCACTTATGAATTCTATGAGTTCTCAGCAAGGAGAATCTATACCTGGAATTGCTCAGGCTATTGCTATAGAAAATTAATTTTATACGAAAGGAAATAAAAAATATGGATTTTTGGCAAAATTTTGATTGGATGCTTTTACTTAGATGTTTCATTGTTGGCGGGCTTATTTGTGTTATAGGCCAAATTTTAATTGATAAAACAAAACTTACTTCTGCTAGAATTTTAGTGCTTTTTGTTACAGTCGGAACCATCTTAGGTGGACTTGGAATTTACCCTTATCTTATTAAATTTGCAGGATGTGGTGCTACTGTCCCTTTAACTGGCTTTGGAAACAACCTTGCTAAAGGTGTTATGGAGGCCGTTAAACAAAATGGATTTTTAGGTGTCTTTACAGGCGGACTTAAAGCTAGTGCTGGCGGTATTGCTGCTGCTGTATTTTTTGGATATATTGCTTCTTTGATTTCGAAGCCTAAAATGAAAAAGCAGTGATTTTTTGTATTGGGACCGTTTCTTTTTGCGAAAAGAAACGGTCCCAGTGGAAAAAGAAACGGTCCTTTCGCAAAAAGAAAAATGCCCCAAAAGGACCCGGTCCCAATGGTGCATTTTTTTAATCTTATAAAGTTTTATTTTTATTCTTTCTCAAAAATGATGGAATATCTAAATCATTTTGTGAAGTTCCTAAATCTTGGCTAGAAGGTATTGAGCTTACTTTCTTTTCCCAAGGTTTAGAACCGTTTCCAACTCCTAGTGAATCTAAAAGTGGAGATTTTGTATCATCTGGTTGGTCAAAACCTGTTGCAATAACTGTTATCTTAATTTCATCTTGCATTTCTGGATCTATAACTGTACCGAAGATAATGTTTGCCTCAGGGTCTACACTGCGTTGAATTAATTCTGCAGCTGTGTTTACTTCTTGTAAACCTAAATCTTCACCACCTGTTATATTAATAATTACTCCTCTTGCTCCTTCTATTGATGTTTCTAGTAATGGACTTTGGATTGCTTCTTTTGCTGCATCTTCTGCTTTGTTTTCTCCAGATGCACGTCCTGTTCCCATATGTGCCATTCCTGTATTTAACATTATTGTTTTTACATCGGCAAAGTCTAGGTTAACTGTTCCTGTAACTGTGATTAGGTCTGATATACCTTGTACACCTTGTCTTAATACATCATCTGCCATTAAGAATGCTTCTGCCATTGATGTTTTTCTGTCTATTATTTGTAGTAATTTATCATTTGGTATTACTATTAATGTATCTACTTTTGATTTTAAGCTTTCTATTCCACGTTCTGCTTGTGCTAAACGTTTCTTTCCTTCAAATGTGAATGGTTTTGTAACAACACCTATTGTCAATATTCCCATTTCTTTAGCTAAACCTGCAACTATTGGTGCGGCACCAGTTCCTGTTCCACCACCCATTCCGCAAGTTACAAATACCATATCTGCTCCTCTTAGAACTTCTGATAATTCAGTTTTACTTTCTTCTGCTGATTGTGCTCCAACATCAGGATTTGCTCCAGCTCCTAGTCCTCTTGTTATTTTTTCTCCTATTTGAATTTTTGTACTTGCTTTTGATTTTTGTAAAGCTTGTCTATCTGTGTTTACAGCAATAAAATCTACTGATTTGATTCCTTGGTCCAACATTCTGTTTACGGCGTTGTTTCCAGCTCCTCCTACTCCTATTACTTTTATTGTTGCTGTTCCATCCATCATTGTTAAATTGCTGTTATCGTCAATATCCATCATAATTTATTTTCCTCCTTAAATATGTATATATAGCATTTGTAACTTTGTTACTTATTTTAGCTATAAAAAAATTCTTTGATTCTTGAAATTATTGTTTTCCAAAAACTCTCTTTCGAATTTGTATCAATTTTACTTGATACTGATTTTGCAAAAGGTCTTGATGCTATATATCGTATTAGAGCGTAACTTGTTCTAAATTCTGGCTTTACTGTACTTACTGCTCTTCCTGTTGATATTTTTACGGGAATATTTAGTGCTATTTTTCCTGCCACATCACTTTTGTTTATGTTTGTTATGCCTTGCCCTGTAAGTATTACATTGTTTATTCTTGATTTTACTCCTTGGTTTGTTATGTCTTTATTTATAATTGAAAATATTTCTTCTATTCTAGCTTCCATAATTTCAATTAATTCTGAACTTTTTATGACTTTGCTTCTTGATTCGTCTGTACATGTATTTAGCATTATTTCATTATCATTATCTATAAATGATTTTAAAGCTAGTCCATATTGTCTTTTTAATTTTTCTGCTTCTTGTTCTGATATACTTAATACTAATGCTATATCGTGTGTTATGTTATTTCCACCTAATGGAATTGTGTTGGTGTATTTGAATTCTTCTCCCTCAAATACTCCTATGTCTGTGTTTTCTGCTCCTACATCTAGTAACATTACATTGTCATATAATTCGTTTTTATCTAATACCAAGTTTCTTTCTGCAAGTGCTACTGGTATAATTCCATCTATTTCTACACCTGCTTTTTTAAATATACCTGTTAATTTTCTTATATAATCTTTATCTGCAAGTATTACTTGTGCATTTACTGTAAATGATGATGCAAAACTTCCAACCGGGTCTCTTACTATTCTGCCATTGTCTAATACTACTTGGTTTATTGCTACATCTATTAATACTTTATTATCTGGTATTTCTATGTCTTTTACTTGCATTACAGCATTTTGTAAATCCTTTTGGGAAATTCCTGCAAATTTGTCCTTTACTTCTTTTAGTACACTGTTTTGGACTATTGTTACATATTTTCCTGGAATAGTTACATAAGCTGAGTTTATTTTTAATTCTGTTTCTTCTTCTGCTTGTTCGATAGTTTTGGCAATACTTAAACTTATATCGTCTTCATCAACTATCTTGCCTTTTTTTAATCCATTACATTTATGTGAGGTGCAACATATTATTTCTATTTGTCCAAAGTTGTTTACTTCACCAGTTGATAAGCAAACTCTGGTTGTTCCAATGTCTATGCCCACTATGATATCTCCTATTGCCAAGATAATTCCTCCATATTTTCAATTTAATTTTTCTAAGGTTATATATATTACAT
>USOM01000082.1 GCA_900556345.1 uncultured Clostridium sp.
GTATTAAAAGAACTAATTTATGTATAAGTTTTGTACCTAAAAATTATTTTTAAGAAAAATAAAAGTACAAAAAAGGTGAAAAAAATGTACTATAAAATGAATTTATGTACCTAAAAAAGTTCCAATAAAGTGACAATAAATAAAAAATAAATACCTTTTAATGGACAAAGTAAGGTACTAAAATAGGTGCGATAAATTATTTTATAATTCAATTTCTTGTCCTAGCTAGCAAGCAATGAATGTGGGCGACCGAAAATATCATTTTCTGTCCCAGCCAGCCAGCAAGCACTGAATTCGGGAGACCGAAGTTCGCCTTGCTCCACATTCTGTTCAATGGGACAAGTCCCAATCCTTTTTTATAAAAATTTGAAATATGAGGTGTATAATAGATGAAAAATTTTAGAGAAGTAAATGATGATATATTAAAAGAATGGTTGGAATTTAGAGAAGAAAATATTTTATGCTATCTAACTGAAGAAGACAAAAAGCATAAATTATTTATTGATGAAATATATGAAAAAGTTTTGAAAAATGTACCACAACAAAATAAAAAATATGTTGAGAAACATTAAATGAACTTGAAAAAAATTTTATGGATTATTTAAGTTACTGGAATGAAAAGTATTATAGAAATGGATTTGTTGATGGTATTAGCCTAATTCAAAACTGTGAATAATAAAAAACAAAGAAGTATGATTTCAACACCATACTTCTTTATATTATTAATTTTTTAATGTTGTATTGCAATAGATATGAGTTACTTGTCCATTACTTATGTCTGCAATACCACCATCTCTTTTTCTTTGAATATGATCAATAGAACTAGAATTAATGTCAATATATCCTTTACAAATAGGACATATTGGAATTCCTTTTATTAACGTATTAACCTTAATCTGTACTTTTTCACCTCTACTAAAATCTTTTCTATTAGTTGTATTGGATGTATTGTCAATAATGGCAATTTTTAAATAATTAAACTTAGACATTTTTATAAGTTCATCCATTATATTTTCAATGCTATCATTAGGTTTTTGATTTAACAATAATAGTATTTGTTCAAAATAATCTGCTACTTCTTTATAGCCTCTCTTGGATTGACGCCATTTTCTTACTATTTGTTGTATTAAAAATTCATATTTTAAAAGTATTTGTTCAAATCTATCTCTAACATTGCAAAAATCATTTATTTTATTTGTAGTTTTCAGTCTATAAAGTAATTCTAAAATGCCATAATAAGATGCAATTTTATGTCTTCCAATATTAGAGTAAAAATATATGAATGGATGCAATCCTAATGAAAATTTTTCTTTAGAATGAATTAATTGTAATAATTCCAATGTGTTTTTTAAGTACTTTAATGTTTTACTTCCATCATTATCAACAACATAATCTGTTTTTTCATTAATGTCATTGGCTATTTTAACAGTTTGATTAATTAAGTCTAATGTGCTAGTTGAAGCAAAATTTCCACCTATTGGCAAATTAGATAGATTTGAAGTTTCAGAAAAATTATCACCAGAAAACAATAAGTTGTGAATATTACTCGCAATAGTTTTTATATTATTTTGAGCTTCACTATCAAAAGTTGACCAATAATTATGACCTTTTCCAGCTCTCATTATTGCTCTAGCTGCTATTGCATATGGCATTTTTCTAGATTGTATTAATTCTAATTCTGCATTACTTATCGGCGTAGCAGATTGGTTTATTTTTAGAAATGATCTTTCGGCTGTGGCTGAATCTCCTTCTACCCATTGTATTTGTAAAGCAATAGCACCAAGATTTTTAACATTATCAAGTATATATTGTGGTACTCCATCAGGATTTCTTCTTGCCTTTTGATAATCCTTAAAAGATCCTATTCTTTCATTAACTAAAGTTCTAGTATATTCAGCAATTTCTTTTTGCTCTTGAGGTATAAATTTTTCATAATAGTCAAGAGATATATTATTGTCACCATAATCATCATTAATCCATGCACCCAATGCACTTAATCTATGGGAACCATCTATAACAAATATATATCCGTTTTTATGTTTCCAAAGAATTATAGCAGGAACTAATTCGCCTTTAACAAAACTTTCTATAAATCCACATATTTTTTCAGGATTCCATTCATTGGTTTCTCTTTGAAAATCAGGTTTTCTTAGTGCTGAAAAGAAAAAGGAATCAAATGAAAGGTCCTCAATAGAAAGAGTAGATTTATTTCTACTAATATTCCCATTTTCTAATTCATCTATTATTTCAAAATCTTCTCTTGGTATTAACGCGTCTAATGTAACATTTTTCATATATTATTATGCTCCTTTACTATTTAAATATTTCCTTCATAACACCGTTTTTCATATCTGCAATGTTATAAATATTATCCATTTTATCAAATGTTTCTTTTAAATTATTTCTAGCAGAAATCCATCCCATACCATCAGTAAACCAAACGAATTCAAAACCAACTACTTTTTCTGCTTCTTCTGCAATCATTTTATAACTTCTTGCAGTTTCATTTAGTTTTGATCCACCTGCTGCATAGAAATTAGTTTCAATGCCATATATACATTTATCAGTTTTCACAACAAAATCAAATCTTTTTGTAGCTTGATTTTGGTTGCTTATAAATGACATATCTAATTTCCATTTTTCTTCTATGTCTTGCAAGTACATTTCCTTAAAATAAGTTTCGTTCTTCTTAAATCCAGCTTTTTGAATAAATCTTTCTACAACATCTTCCATTAAATGTCCACCACGATTTTTTCTAGCGTTTGAATTTAATCCAGACTCTACTCCTAAAACATAGTCGTACAAATTATTTACAAGATGGTTTTGAATTAAGTCAAATAATCCTGTTTCTTTCATAAATACTTTATATTGTGCTACATCATAATTCATTTTCTTAAAGTTGTATTCAAATTTGTTTCCGTCACTATCTAAAACTATTATTTCATATTGTCTTACTGCTAATAATGTTGGAATACACTTTAAAACTTCAGGATATTTCTTTACTAAATTTTCAAAATCAGTTTCAATATTTTTACTACCAATTAAGGAATTCATCATATTTAGTTCAAGTTTATGTTCTTTTGCATTTCTATATATTGTTTCAAAGTCTATGTAATATTTATAATCTGCAATACTATCAGTAAAAGTAAGTAACCACTCTGCAAAATTTCTTTTCATCTTTGTCCCCTCTCTATATATTTTCAAAGAAATCTAAATCTAATTTTTTTATGCTATAACTATTTTCTGTATAACAACCCACATTATATTTTATCATAAGCTGAACTAACTTTGAGCCATCTATTAAAATGATATTCTGATTATTAGCATAGTCTATGGCTGGTTTTGCAAAATAACTAGTTGTAATAAAAACTCCTTTTTTCGCATTTTTTCCCAACATAGCACCTGCAAATTTTTGAATCTCTGGTCTTGATACAGAATTATCTTTATCATATCTTTTAGCTTGAATAAATATAGTGTTTATTCCTAATTCATCTTCCAAAACAAATCCGTCAATGCCATAATCTCCAGTTTTCGGAGTGACGACAGCATTTTCAGCTTTTCCATATCCCATTGCCAAAAGTAGTTTTACAGATAATTCTTCAAAAAAATCACTGGATTGCTTTAGAATTTCCTCAAGTAAATTGTCTTCTAATTCGTTATTAATTTCCTGAATAGCTTTTTCAATTTTTTCTTGAGGAGTTAATTCAACTTCATTTTCAGAACTATTCATTTCCTTTATTTTTATAGGTTCAGTATTTCTATCTTTAAATTCCTTAAAAGAATCATAGTTCAATAGAAAATTATTATCTATTCTTTCATTATTCGTGATTATTTTATTTCCTTCATCTGTAATATTAAACATTCCTCTTTTGACACTATTTATTAAGCCTGCTTTTTTCAAATATGTAGCCGTCCAACCTATTCTATTAAAGTACTTACACTTTCCGCTGTTCAAAGTTTCTTTTAAATCCTCATCAGTAAGTTTTTTCTTTTTAGCCACTATTTCTCTAATTTCCTTTATATCATGTTCTTTTCCATCAACTAATGTGATTAAAAAATCGTTATACATTTCATCATATTTGGGTACAGCCATATTAACCTCCTAATTCTTCAAATCTTCTTATAGATAAATCTAAATAATCTTTATTATTATCAATTCCTATGTACTTTCTATTTAATTTTGATGTTGCAATACCTGTAGTACTACTTCCACAAAACGGGTCCAAAATTAAATCATTTTCATTTGTAGATGCAAGTATTATTCTATCTAATATCTCTAAAGGTTTTTGTGTTGGATGTTTTCCTTGTTTCTTTTCAGAAGGTTTTGTTAGAGAAGTGGTCCAAACATCCTTCATCTGTTTATTATTGTTTAGCTTTTTCATTAAGTCATAATTAAAAGTGTATTTATTATTCTTTAAATCCTTTTTAGCCCATAATATTGTTTCAGTAGAATGTGTGAATGTTTTGCATGCCAAGTTAGGGGGTGGATTAGTTTTTTGCCAAGTTATATTATTTATTATTTTAAACCCTTCTTCTTCAAGAGCCATACCTATTGAATAAATATTGTGTAGTGTTCCACTAATCCAAATTGTTCCATTATCTTTTAACACTCTATAACATTCTTTTATCCATTTTTTATTAAAGTTGTGTTTATCTTGTATTGACAAAGACTTGTCCCATTCTCCCTTATTAACACTTACCATTTTTCCACCACTACAAGTTATTCCATCATCAGATAAAAAATATGGTGGATCTGCAAATATCATATCAAATGTACTATTTTCAAATGAATTTAAAGCATTAAATGTATCATCATATATTAGGCTAAAGCTATCATTTTCATAGTAGAATTTTTTTGAGACTCCCATTTTGATTGCTCCTCATAATTTGTTATTAATAATTCTGAAATTTCTCCACGTCCTTTTGCATTTGCATTTATCATTCTTTTTGCTGAAACTTCGTTTATAACAAAACCTTTATAAATATTCTCGAAGAAATTATCATCTTTATTAACATTTTTTGGATTTGAGTTACTTAACATTAATTTAGCATTTTTTAAGTCTAATTTATAAAAATAATTTGCTAGTTCTTTTTGATTATCATCGTTAAAATCTTCTTTTGTATAAGATGTAAATCCAGATGTAATTGATAAAGGTCTATATGGT
>USOM01000083.1 GCA_900556345.1 uncultured Clostridium sp.
CTAAATTTTGATGCATCATATATTGGTCCAGAATTAACTGTTCCTTCTATGTAATTTTCATAGTATTTGTATTCATTTGTCATATTAACCTCGCTTAACAATCCATAATTATATGTAGCTGTTGCTGAACTTTGACTTAATTTTACTCCCTTTTCTACAGTTCCATATTTCCACGGTTCATTTAATATTATCTTATTTTCTTTTAAATCAAAGTTATTTTCTCCATCTAATAAATCAAAATATACATTTCTTGAATACGTTAATTCAGGATATTCATAACCTGTTGAATCTTTATAATTCCAAAATATTAATCCACTATTTATTCCACCTTTTAGATTTTCTATATTAAATCCTGTTAAATCGTTTACATATATTTCAGTATCTCCGTTTTTTAAGTCTTTTTCTAAATATGTTAAAGAGTTTTCTTTATATAAGTAATTTGATGCCGTTATCTCTTTTCTATCTATGTCATATTCTATAATTCCTGCATAATAAACTGACTTTTTATTATTAGTTTTTGCCATCATAGATTGATAATATCTTTTATTTGTATTAACTTCTATAAAATCTGTTGTAACCGCTCCCTGACGATCCGAACTAGAAGTCATAGAAAAGCTTCCATTTTTAAATTCCCAGTCTTCAAAATTCTTATTACCATTTTCTGCAAACCCATTATTTACAAGATTTTCACTTTTAGTCCATACGTATGAACCATCTTTTTTCATAACCAAAATTCTTCCATCTACTTTAGCAATAAATTGTATTTCATTAGATGGATTTTCTTCAATTATCTTTATATCTCCTAAATCTTGATCCTCCTTTTCACAAAAATCTTTGAAACTCAAATTACTATCCATTGCTTTCTCAATATTATAACTTGCAATTGCCATCTGAATTTTTTCTGTAGTACTCGCATTTTTCGTTTTATTTACTGCCTCCGTTGCCCTATTTAAAATTCCATTTTGTCCTGTTAACATTGAAACACTAACTCCGTGCTAAAATTAATATTACAATTATTGTTACAACCAAAGCTATCAACGTTATTCCTAATTCTTTTTTCATTTTTAACTTCATATAAACTCTCCTCATTTCTTTTGTTATTTCAATATCGATGAATACTTATTGCGATATTTCGCAATAATTATATTATACTTAATCATTAATGTCAATCATTTTATTGCGATTTGTCGCAAATATTTAATTTCTAATTCTGCTATAATTTTCTTGTAAGAAAAGAGGTGTATTATGCAACTTTCGGAAGCAATTCAACAACGAATAATAAATCTTTGTAAAGAAAAAAATATCACTTTAAATAAGTTAGCAACTAACTCTGGTTTGCCTTATTCCACTGTATTTAGTATCTTTTACGGAAAAAGTAAAAGTCCCAAACTTGCAACTATTTTGCATATTTGCGAGGGACTTGATATAGAATTAGCTGATTTTTTTGAAGATTCGTTATTTCACGACGTTCAATTTGAAGATGAATAAAAGCAATTACCTAAAAAATTAAGTAATTGCTTTTTTCTAAATTCCTACAATCTCTCTAACAATCTCCCCTGCGATCATAAGACCTGCAACAGAAGGTACAAAAGAAATACTACCTGGAACTTGATTTCTAATAGTACATTTTCTAGCAGTTCCTGGAGGACAAATACAATTAGTCTTACAACTGCTTTCACTATTATCATCTGGTTTAATAGGTTCCTCCTTAGAATAAATAACCTTTAAGCTATCTATATTTCTTTTTCTTAGTTCCTTTCTCATAACTTTAGCAAGAGGACATATACTAGTTTTATAAATATCTGTAATTTCAAATTTTGATGGATCAAGTTTATTTCCTGTTCCCATAGCTGAAATTATTGGAATGTCGATTTTTTTACAATTTTGAACTAATTCTATTTTCGCTGTAACTGTATCTATACAATCAACAACATAAGTTAAATCTTTAGTTAAAATATTGGATTCAGAGCCTGGCATATAAAATTCTTGAAATGTTTCTACATTTGCTTTTGGGTTTATTTCTAAAATTCTTTCTTTTGCAACTTCTACTTTATATTTTCCAATAGTTTTTCTGGTAGCTATAATTTGTCTGTTTAGGTTTGTTAGGCATATTTTGTCATCATCTATTAATACAAAGCTTCCAACTCCAGCTCTAACTAGTCCTTCCATTACAAATGAACCTACTCCGCCTAGTCCGAATATTGCAACTTTTGCATTTTGCAAACTTTTTATTCCTTCTTTTCCTATTAATAATTCTGTTCTTGAAAATTGATTTAACATTTTTGTATTCCTTTCACTTGATTTTCTGTTTAATTATAGCATCTTCTTTTATATATTGGCAAGTTTTTTAGAATATTGTGTTTTATTTTTTGTGCAAGTGAAATTTTTTCATATTTGTTTTCTTGTTTATTTATATATTTAGCTTCCTCATCATAATTGTTTCTTCTATCTAATAAAACATAATTTATTTTATTTTTTTCTTTCAAATTATATTACTAATATTTACCTGTCCGACCGCAAGGGGCGGACAGGTAGAGCTTTTATTTCCAATTCTTGTTTCATTTCCTTAATCTAGTTTACTGTATATCCACTTGTTGCATTTCCGCTTAAGAGGCTAGAGCTTAGAGAAACTACGGGGAACAACGCAAACGAGTCATTGTTGCTGTCAGTGTCCGAGTTGTACATATAGTAAGCGTTCACATCACCGCTACGCACGTAGCGCATATAGAAGTTGCAATAGCTTGAGCCAGCATTGACGCAGCGCGAAGCCAACCAATAATCTTTACTTGTTTTTATTAGTAAATCATAATAATTTGTTCCTCCTTCTACTGTTCTAAACGCTGTTTGCATATATGCATTATCTTTATACCAATATGTTTGATATGGTTGTATACTTGTTGAAGCATTTAATATTCCATTTAACGCTCCACCATCTGTTTTTTCTATAAAGTTTGTTTGCTCACTCATTCCTAATCCTGTTGTTTTTTTATTTTCATTTATTACACTTAGTTTTTCCTCTGCATATATCACTGGATAATATTTACTACTTGTATATGCTGACGATACTTGATTTTCATATTTCGCTGCATTTGCATATAAATGTGCCTCTTTCAATTTTTCTTCCAACATATATTTTTCAATATCTTCTATATTCAAACTCCTTGCCGTTATTCCATTACCTGTATTTCCATATAAACTACTACAAGCATCATTTAACAATTTAACTCCATTATTATACCCTTGAGCCTGTCCTAAATAAACAGTTCCTTCTGTTGGCTGAGTTGGTACTAATTCAACTTTTCCATTTTCTATTGATAAAACTTTCCATTCTGTTAAATTAAAAGCTTCTCCACTTGCACTATTTAATGTCACATCGTCTGTTCCTTCTGTTTTTTCAGTTGAACAATATTTAGCTTGCCAATTATATGTCCCACTTGGTGAATATGTTACTGTTGAACCTACTTTTAATCCTTCTGGTATTTTACCTGTATATTGATTTATCACACTTTCATATCCTTGCAATTTTTCTTCTTCATCTTTTTGTGCTACTCCTGTTTTTTCTTTTGCTTCTGCTGCTCTATTTAATATTCCATTTTGCCCTGTTAGCATAGATATACTTACACCGAGCTAAAATTAAAAGTACAATGATGGTTACGACTAAAGCAATTAGTGTTATACCACTGTTATTTGCATTTTTTCTCATTTTAAAATTTACTCCTTTCAATTTTCATTCAAAGGCATACATAGTAATAAATTTTTTTTCTTAAAAACTACACCTTTTGTAAAAACATTTTATATCTTTAGTAGATACGTTTATTTTAATTTTACCATCATAGTTGCTTTAGTTCAACATTTCACATTAAATGTAACACAAAAGAAAAACCGCTGTCATATCATTGCTTTTTACGTATTTTTATTAATTATTTTCAATCTCTGTGACATTTTATATGTATTTATATTTATGTGTTTTTTGTAACATTTATTGTATACTTTTAAATTAAATTCTTTCTCTAATAAAAAAACTTAAGTGCTAGTTTCATTTTGATTACCACCTTCCTCTTCATATTGGCTATATTGTACTAAAAAAATAGAAAATAGCAATGATTTTTGCTAGTTTCTATTTAATAAATTCATCTTCCATCCGCTTCCAAATTCTTCTTTCTAAGTACCTGTTTCAATCCTTGCACTCCTTGCATATTAACCCATCCATCTAAAATAAAATCCGCAAACTCCTTCAAATTCTTCTTTTCATACATATTCTTTTCCTCTGAAAATAAATATATATCAGGGCCACCCTTACCTTCTACTAAAACACCCAATTTATAAATTCTTTTTCCATCAATATCTTTATAACAATCAATTATATGAATTTTATTACTTTCACCTGCAGAAAACAAAAGTCCATCTCGTCCATTGCCTCCAAGCATATCTTCCATTCTCCATCTTCTATCTGCATAACCCATTTGCTCATCAGAATATGCTTCTAGCTCCTCTAAAACAAATTGCACTCTTTGTCTAAAATCGGATATAAAATTCATATTAATTCTTATCAAATCTAAATATTCATCTGTATACCAAATATTTTTTGATACATATCCTATTTTCTTATCAATTTGGTCTAAATCCCATCTGCTTACTATTGTTTTTAACGGATCATCTGCTTGAACTCCAAAATATTTTGTTCTTAAATGTGCCTTTATATTTCTCATATCTTCTTGTAAATCAAAAATATACGTTTTTCCGTCTTTGGCTTTTAATATATTGTATACATGTGGATATTTTCTACTGTCACTATCATCAACTATAGTTTTTAAATTTATCCCAAGGCTATTCATTATATGTTCATACATCTTCGCTAGTGTTTTACAAATAATAACGTTATTTTCTAAACCTTCCTCTATTCCATCTAAGGTTCCACTCTTATGATATATTTTTTGTTTAGATTTTGTATTTCCAAATGAAAAATCCAAGTCAAATGCAAATCTTTTTCCTAAATCAATATAAACATACCTTAATTTTTCAATATCATTAAGTCCTTGCGTTTCTTTTTTTACTTTTTCTATATATACTTCTAAATTGCTCAATTGTATTGCTCCTTTTTTCTGATTGGGGACGGTTCTTTTTCGGAAAAGGAACCGTCCCCAATCAGAAA
>USOM01000084.1 GCA_900556345.1 uncultured Clostridium sp.
AAAATATCCATTATCTCTTCTGCAGTCAGAAAACCATTCTTTAATTCAGACATTCCATTCACCTCCTTCCACATCATCTTCAAGGAAAAACCCCTCTACTTATCCAAAGTTTCAAGACTCCTTATACAACCTCATTTTCAAATTTTCTTTAACTTAACGCCATTAAGTTAAGTTATGGTTGTATTATATTAACCATTTTCCGTTAAGTCAAGTGGTTTGCAGAAAAATCTTAAACATTTTTATTTAAGTTTTTACAAATATATGATACAATATTTTTGTAAAAATATCAAATTTATTACGTATTTAATAAGGGGGATTATTTATGAAAAAAACATTGATATCTACAATTTTGGCAACTGCATTAATATCTACAATGATAGCAACAGTGGCTAATGCCAGTGTTACTGAAGATAATATTTTAATAAATTTGAATAGTAGTGTTGAAACTAATATAGAGGAAATAGATTATGCATCTATGATAAGCTCTATTCAATTACCTGTTTTAGTTGAGAATTTGAAAACTTATATGGAGGAAAATCCAAATTTAACTGATGAAGAAATTAATAATTATTTTAAAAATTTAATAATTCAAAATTATGATGAAAGTTTAGTAGCTTTAGATAATATATCAATGTATGCATATGATTATGCGAATGCGTTACCAATAGTTTCATCTAGATTAGGTACTAATGAAAAAAAGGTATTTAATTCTAATCCTGCAAAGGGTGTTTTAGTTTTATCCAATGCTCAAGCTGCGATTACAATGACATCTCAACACTGGAAAAATACTCATGAATATCATAATGATAATGCAGATGCATTTAGACATACTCTTTGGAATGCATATAATGCACATGATTGTGGAGTATCTTACGCAAAACAATTTGCAGATGCACATGAAAAAGATAATCCTAATGATGCTCTTGAGAATCAAATGGATTTGTTTAATAATGCTTTAGGTAGAACTATTGGAAGTAGATCTTATTCAGGAAATTCATCTCAAGTTAGTTATGCAATTCGTCAGGCTGTTTTAAAAGCTGTAAAAAATGGAGAAGCAAGAAGATTTGTTGGTTCTGATATAGGAACTAAAAATACATTACAAAAAACTAATAGCAATGGAATTAAATAATACATTAGGAAGAATATCTGTTGAATAAAAGAGGAATTTAATCTAAGGTTATGGCTTCATCTGGTCGATGGGTTATAGCCTTTTTAATTTTTAACAATAATATTGTAATATTACAATAAAAAATAATTAGATAAACCATTGCAAACACAACAAAAATGTATTATCGTAATATTACGATAATACATAGAGGTGATTTTGTGGCTAGATTTAAATTAGATAGAAATACAATATCTGAAAAAAATAATAAAGAATTATCAGTTGATTTTTTAAAATCAGCTAATGAAGAGTTGATTAAAGAAAATAAAGAGTTAAAGAAAAAAATAGAAGAGTTAGAATCAAGAGCTTTAATTAATCCAAGAAAAGTAACAGATGAACAAGTTAAAAAAATTAAAGAGCTTAGAGCTTCTGGATTAAGTTACAGAGCAATAGTAAAAGAAATTGGATTAAGCACTTGTACAATCCAAAGAGCTTTAAAAGGTATTTATGATTAGTATTAATTGGTAATAATACAGTAATACAAATAAAAAAGAATTTATTATAAGGAGAGGTTAAAATGAATTATTTAATTCCAGAAGAGATTAAAAATCAAATATTAGAACTCAAAAAAACTATGGAAAGAATTAAACTAGATGGATTAAATTTTGAATATAATCAAAATCCATACGGAGATGTAGAGATACATATAATGGAGTTTAAGTAGCATTGGGAAGTTAGAGTGGTTAATAAGTGTAAAGTTTGTGGTAACACATAAAGATAAAGAACATATACATAACCATTTAGTGGTTAATAGCGTTAGTTTTGAAAATGGACTAAAATACAATGCTAGTAATAAGAGCCTATGGGATATAAAAAGAGAAAGTAATAGGCTATGCGAGAGAGAAAATTTAAAGACTTTAGACCTAGATCATAAGGCAGAGAAAAGGATTAGTAGTGCCGAAAAGAGGATAATGGATAGAGGTCAAATCCCTTGGAAAGATGAGTTAAGACAGATAATAGATATAGCAAGGGAGAGAACAAAGGATTTACAAAGCTTTAGGGAGTTTTTAGAGAAAAACTTTGAGATAGAAACTAGAGTAACAAAAAACAGTATAAGTTATAAGCACCCCGACCATGGTAAAGCAATTAGGGGCAGGAGCTTAGGAGATAAGTACAATAAGGAGGAATTAGAGAATGAGTTTAATGGACAAGAAAAATCAATTTTTAGAAATGGAGCAAATGAACGAGGTAGAGCCAAAGGAAATTCAGCCTTCGGATATGAAGGAATTTCAGACCTTGATAAAGAATTTGAACGCAGAGCAGACAGTCTTGAACAACAGATTAATAAAGACCATAGACTTAATCGAGAAAGAGAGAGAGCTATACAAGAGCAACGAGAAAATAAGAGAAGAGAAGAACAAGGAACTAAGCGAGAAAACACAAGAAGCCTTCAAGATGATGACAAAGAAATCAGAGGAATTGAAAGAGCTTCATCAAGAGAAGTTAGAAAAGGCTTTGAAGGAAGTAGAAAATATCAAGAAATATCACATGGAAATGATGAGAGTATTAAGTCAAACAGTAGCTCAAGTAGAGAGAATAGACAAACTGAATTGGAAGGACAGAGTAAAGCAATATGCAATTCAAATGGGAATAACGCTAGGAGCAATATTGATAATTCTAGGAGCATACCAGTTAATAAACCTAATAAAGTAAGAGATTGGGATATGGAAAGATAATACTATATTTGTTATATAGCTAAGATAATAGGAGGGAAATTTATGAAAGTTATAGAGGGATTTCATATTAAAAAAATTCAAAGAGGAACTAAAAAGGGACAAGACTATATAAACCATAACAAGAGGTATGTGTGGAAGATACCAGAAAGACTGGAAGGTCAAATAGAGAAAGGTGATATTGTTTGGGTTCACGCTAAAAAAGACAATAAGATATTAAAGCTAGAGTTTTAGTGGTAGATGTATTAGAGAATAATGATGGAGCATTAAGGAGTGTTATAAAGATTGCTAAGAAATGCAATAAATAGTGTAATATTCGATATATATCTAATATGATATTTACTTTTCAATTTTACTATAAGGGGCATTTGGCCCTTTTTCTAAAAATAAAAAAGGTACCAAATTTTAAGAGCTATATGGAGGAGCTTACACTGTAGGTAAATTATATTATACCTTGTTGTCAATAGATGGAATAAAATTCATTGTCTAACAGGTAAATATAAAGTAAAATAAAATAAAATAGTCCAACAAAGGAGGTGAAGTAATGGTACAAGCAGTAAGAGAATTAGATAGATATAGTAAATCAGAAATTGAAGAATGTTCAGAGCTATTGAAATATATTTATGTGAATAATGATGAATGTTTTGTAAGGGTTTTGAATAAGACTACAGGAAAAAATAAAGTATATCCAACAAGCTCATTAAAAGACCCAATGAAGTTAAGACAAGTAATTAACTCATTTGGTAGAGAAGATATATTATTTAGCTTAAATCCATTTAGAACTATGGATAGAGCTACAAGGAGCAATCTATTTTGTATCAATGCAATTCCAGTTGATGTTGATTATAAAAATATTAAGGAGCTTAAAGATTTAGAGCCACATCAAGTAATTAAATTATTAGAAATGGACTTCTTTGAGAGGAAGATACCTACCCCTAACTTTGTAGAGTATGGAAATCAAATAAGACTTATATATAGCGTTGAAACTTGCTATATACCTAAGTTTAGGGATAATGTGGTAACACTAGCTAGAAGAATTTCAGAGGTGTTCTCACAAGAGTTAAAAGAGTATGGAGCAGAAAAGCAGAACCTAGAAAGTTATTTTAGAATACCAGGAAGTATTAACACTAAGAATGGAGCAGAGATTAAAGTATTTTCTTATGATGATTCAGTAAGATATACTCTAAACGAATTACAAGAGCTATGGCTTGATGAATTACCTAAGTGGTATAAGAAACGTAAAGGGCGTGTAAAAGCTCCTAAAAAGGTTGTGAAGCTACATAATGTTTATTCTTTAAACTGTAATAGGTTAATGGATTTTGAGAAGATACAGAGCCATTTAAACAGTATTGGAGTAACAGAGCTTAGGTCAAGGTTATGTTTCTTGTATAGAAATTATATTTTAATAAAAAATAAATATCAAAATGGAGAGCTTAAATCGGAAGATTATGAGTTAGCCAAAGAGGAAATGTTGAAGTTTAATAATAACTTTAATGAACCACTAAGAGGACACATAATAGAGAGTGCTACAAGGGTTGTAAACTATCGTCAGTATCTTTATAAGAATGAAACTCTTATAGACTTCCTAGAGCTTGATTATGAGCTTTGTGATAGATTAGGATTACAGAGTATATATAAAACTAAGACACAAGAGGAATGGAACAAAGATTACTATAAAAGGAATAGTGAAAATAGAAAAGAAGCTGAAAAGAAAAAGTATCAAGAAAAGCTAAGAGCTGATGGAAAAGTATCTAAAAAGCAAGAAATAGAAAAAAGAAGGAAAAAAATTAAAGCCTTGTTGGAGCAAGACTTTAAGAGAAAAGATATATGTTCACAACTTGATATATCTATTAAAACATACAAACGTGATATTAGTTTTTTAAAAGAGCAAGGTTTAATATAGCCTTGTTCTTTTTGTATTATAAAGCATTTTAGGAGCTAATTCAATACTATAATTTTGCAAGTATTATAAAAAAAAGGGGGTCATTTTTTCTTAAGAGCTATATGGAGGAGCTTATCCCTTAGGGTCATTTTCGTGCATAAATATACCTTTCAGACTATTGCAAGTTTAAATTTACCTAGGTATCAAATTTTTAGCCCTTGTATTATAGGGTACTTATTACCTGTTCTAGGATTAGACAAGATTTTTATTATGTTTATGGTATGGTGATAACAAGGGATTAAATTAATTTATAGGGGTGGGAACAATGGCTATAAAAGATGATTATATAAAGATTAGAGTAAGTAAGGAGCAAAAAGCATTATTTAAAGATATAGCAAAAAAGAAAAATATTAGTA
>USOM01000085.1 GCA_900556345.1 uncultured Clostridium sp.
CTTATATGCATTTCTTCCCATTTGGGCACATTTTTCTTTATTCAAAACTATTTTTTCAATTTCACTATTTAATAATTCTCCATTTAGTTCATCGTTTTTAATAATCTTAGCTGCTCCTACATTTTCCAAAACCTTAGCATTATACATTTGATGGTCATTACTAACATTTGGAAGTGGTATTAGAATTGAAGGTTTTGAAAGATTTGCAATTTCTGTAATAGTCATCGCTCCACTTCTTGCAACAACTATGTCACTTATGTTTTCAACTTCCTCCATATTATAAATATATGGAAGAATTTTACAGTTTTCAATACTTTCTATGTCTATATTTTTCCTTGAAAGTTCATTTTTTATAATATCAAATTGTTTAGGTCCTGTTGCCCAAATAATTTGATAATTTCTATTTTTCTTTTGTTCTATAATATCTATTAAGGCCTCATTAATCCTTTGAGCCCCTTGGCTTCCGCCAAAAATTAAAATAATCGGTTTAGTTTCATTTAACCCAATATCTTGTATAATTTTATGTCTTTCATTAATCCCATAATTTTGCTTTTTAACCTTTACTGGTGTTCCTGTAAACACAACATTTTTACAATTTGGAATTCTTTTTTTTGCGTCCTCGAAAGAAACTAAAATAGTATCAGCCTTTTTCGACAACATTTTTACTGCTTTACCAGGAAAAGCATTACTTTCATGTAATAAAACTGGCACATTATTTGCTTTTGCAGCCATAACAACTGCTCCACAAATGTATCCTCCTGTTCCAATTACAATATCTGGCTTAAACTCTTTTACAATTCTTTTAGCTTCTCCAATTCCCTTAAAAGTTTTATATAATTTTTTTAAGTTTTCTATTGATATTTTTTTGCTTAAACCATAAGCATCTATTGTTTTTAATTCATATCCTGCTCTTGGAACTAGGTCATTTTCTAATCCTCTTGTTGTTCCGAATAAATATTATTTCCGAATCCTTTTCCTCTTGTTTTATTTTGTTTGCTATTGATAATGCAGGATTTATATGTCCAGCCGTTCCTGCTGCTGCTACTATTACTCTCATTTATTTCCTCCTTTTTCGTATTTGGGACAGTTTTCTGATTGGGGACGGTTCCTTTTGGAAAATGCACTAAAAAGACCCGGTCCCAATGGTGCATTTCTGAAAAAGAACCGTCCCCAATCAGAAATTTATGTTTTTCTACAAGCTCTCGAAATGTTGAGTAGCACTCCCATTTGGCAAAGCATAATAAATAATGCTGTTCCTCCATAGCTAAAGAATGGAAGTGGCATACCTGTTGCTGGCATTGATGATGTTACAACCGCTATATTTATTATAACTTGTATTCCAACTAAAGCTGTTATACCTGTTGCAACTAAGCTTCCAAACATATCTGGTGCTTTCATTGCGATTAAAATTCCTCTCCAAATAAAAATTGCAAATAAAATTATAACAAATGCACAACCTACAAATCCAAGTTCTTCTGCTAAAACGGAAAATATAAAGTCATTTTGTGGTTCTGGTAAATATAAATATTTTTGTTTACTTTGACCAAGTCCAGCTCCAAATAATCCTCCGTGAACCTATTGCATATAAACTCTGAATAACTTGCCATCCGTCTCCTTTAGCATCACTCCAAGGATTTAAAAATGTAGTTACCCTTTTTAATCTGTATGGTTCAAATATAATAAGAGCAATTAATGCTGGTATTCCAACCGCGCATCCAGGTACTATCATTTGCCACATTTTGCATCCTGCAATTACCATCATTACACAAACAATTCCTATAATAACCATTGATGCACTCATGTGTGGCTCTAGCATTATAAGTAAAATTATCGGTGCAAGCCACGCTAGATGTTTTATCCATCCTTTTACAAAATATTTTAATTCTTCTCTATCTCTTGTTAATATTCCAGCATAGAAAATTATCATCAAAAACTTTACTAATTCTGATGGCTGGAATGACAGCGTTGTATCTGTTATTCCAATCCACCTTTTCGCTCCATTTACTGTTTTTCCTGCAACCAGAACTGCTACAAGAAGTATAATTGATAATATGTATCCTATTTTATAAAATTTCTTATAAAATCTATAATCAATTTTTGATATCATTGCCATTGCAACTATTCCAAGCCCTGCAAATGCTGCTTGTTTTGCAAAATATTTATAACTTTTTCCGCTTTCCGATATTGATGTTGGAGAGCTGGCAGATAATACCATTATTAGGCCTATTGTTAACAATAATAGCACTGTTATTAGTAGTGTGTAGTCAATTGGATTTTCTAGGAAACTAGAAAACTTCTTTGCTTTTTTCTTTGCCATTTTTTACTCTCCTTTCTTTTTTTGAAATGGGGACGGTTCTTTTTTGAAAAAGGAACCGTCCCCATTTCAAAAAATTGCCCCCAAAAGACCTGGTCCCAATGGGTTACACAATCAAAATCCCAATTATACACATTAAAAGTGTAATAACCGAAAATACTCTAACTACTTTATTTTCATTCCAACCAGACAATTCAAAATGATGATGTAATGGTGCCATTTTGAAAATTCTGTTACCTGTCTTTTTATAATAATATACTTGAAGTATTACAGATAAAGTTTCAAGTATTGGTATTAATGCTATTACAATTAAAAGTAATGGCATTTTTAAATATAATGCTAAACACGAAATTAATCCACCTAAAAATAATGAACCAGTATCTCCCATCATTATCTTTGCAGGATTTAAATTAAACATTAAAAATCCTAAAATACTTCCAACAGCGATACTTCCTAGAATTGCAACTTCTCCTACGCCTCTTAACATTGCAATTACTGTTAAGCAGGTTATTATAATTGCACATACACTAGATGATAAACCATCTACTCCATCTGTTAAATTTATTGCATTTGTGGTTGCAAGTATTACTAAAATTGCAAATGGAATATATAAAAATGATGGCAGAGTTATATCTGTTTTTATTATTGGTATAAATATTTCTGTTCCATGTCCTGTAAATTTTAATATAAATAATACATATAACACAGATATTATAAGGAGTCCAAGCATTTTTGCACTTGGGTTTAATCCTTTGGTATTATGTAAGACAAGTTTTTTGAAATCATCTACAAACCCAACTATCCCAAATCCTATTGTTAGGCATAACATTGGAATTAGATTATGAGCTATATCAACATTTCCTGTTTGTTTTAAATATATGTAACTACCTACAGTACATATTCCAATGGAAAGCATAAATATTATGCCACCCATTGTTGGCGTACCTTGTTTTTTTAAGTGTGATTGTGGGCCATCTTCCCTTTCTATTTGGCCAACCTTAATTTTTTTTAGTATTGGTATAATTATTAGTGCTAAAATTACTGCTACCGCAAAACTTATTAAAAGCATTGTTGTTTGAAAATTCATTTTAATTCTTGCCTTTCTTATTTATTTTACTAATTATATCATTTACAATAATTCTTTCATCAAAAGGATGTTTAACTCCATTTATTTCTTGATATGGCTCGTGTCCCTTTCCAGCTAAAACTATTATGTCTGTTTTATTTGCCATTTGAATTGCTTTTGTTATAGCCTCAACTCTATCAACAATTACTTCATATTTTCCTTTTGTTTTTTTGATTCCTTCTTCAATTTCACTTACAATTGATTCTGGATTTTCTGTACGTGGATTATCTGATGTAATTATTGTATAATCCGCAATTTTTCCTGATATTTCTCCCATTACTGGACGTTTTCTAGTATCTCTATCTCCTCCACAACCAAATACAGAAATTACTCTTCCTCTTGTATATGATTTTACAGCCTGAAGTATATTTTGTAAACTTTCTGGTGAATGAGCATAATCTATCATAATTGGTATTTCAAGCTTATTTTCTACCATTTCTGATCTTCCAGGTACCTTGATTTTCTCTAATGCTTCTTTCATTACTTGACTTTCAATTCCAATTTTTCTACAAACACATATTGCACATAATGCATTATATACTGTAAATCTTCCTGGGATATCAACTTTTACTCTTTCATTTCTATCTGCTATTTTTGCTTTGAAATCTACATAAGAATTTGTAATTGTTATATCTTTTGCTAAGAAGTTTCCAAAATTATCTATTCCATATCCTGTTATGTCACTATCCGGAAACATTGCTGGAATCTTGTTTCCCTGTAAATCATCTATATTTACAAATCCCGTTTTACACATTTTGAATAATTTTAATTTAGATTGTAAATAATCTTCCATATTTGGATGTTCTTTTTCGCTTATATGATCTTCTGAGAAATTTGTAAATGCAACATAATCGAAATGACATCCATCTACTCTATGTAATTTTAAACTTTGTGATGAAACCTCCATTACAACATATTCTACACCTTCTTTTACCATATCTGCAAACATTCTTTGAAGCTCCAAGCTTTCTGGTGTTGTTCTATCTGAATCTGCTATTTTCCTACCATTTATATATGTTGCAATTGTTCCAATTAGTCCAACTTTTTTTCCTGCTTTCTCAAGGATTTCTTTTATCATAAATGTTGTTGTTGTTTTTCCTTTTGTTCCTGTTATTCCTATTAGTTTAAACTTTTCTGATGGATTTCCATAAAAGTTTGCTGATGCTAACGCTAAAAATTCTCTTGTATCTTTCGCTACTATTAATGTAATATTTGATGGTATTTTTAAAGCTTTTAAGTTACATGAGCTATCTACCACTACTGCAACTGCTCCATTTTCTATTGCGCTACTAATAAACTCGTGTCCATCTACTGTAAACCCTTTTATTGCAACAAACAAAAATCCTTTCTCTATTTTTTTTGAATTACTTTCAATTCCTTCGATTTCTAAATCTAATTCTCCTTTGGCTTTTAAGCCTTCAATTCCGTCTAAAATATTTTTTAAATTCATTTTTTCTCTTCCTTTCAAGGATATTTTTCATAAAAAGAAATAATTATTTCCAATTTTACTCGTTCATTATATATCAAATTATTTTTTTTGTATAGTGTTTTTTGTGATTTTTCGTAAAAGGACCGTTTCTTTTTTCATTGGGACCGTTTCTTTTCGCGAAATAATACGGTCCCAATGAAAAAAGAAACGATCTTA
>USOM01000086.1 GCA_900556345.1 uncultured Clostridium sp.
ATCTAAGAACAACCCTTTTTTATACCTTCAAAATAACCATCAAATGCTTTTGATACTCCACTGTGAGCTACTACTAGAACATTTTTATAGTCTTTTATTTTTAATTTATCTAAAAAGTTATATATTCTTTTAAAGAATTTTATTCACTATTCAAAAAATTCATCACTAAATCTATAATTACTTCTTTTTCCTTTGGATTCGATTCAGCAATTAATAAAGTAAGAGCCGTTAATATATTATTATCAATTACTTGTTTACCGTTTTTATATAATATTCCGTAAAAATTTAGATAATATATAAACAAAGTTGCTGCAATTCTTTTATTGCCATCTGCAAATACATGATTTTTTACTATTAAATATAAGAAATTTACTCCTTTTTCTTCTATACTCTTGTAAATATATTGTCCGTGCAAAACTTTGATAAATATTTCCAATAATTGATTCTAAGCCTTTATCTCTTTCAACAGCAAAAAGTGAACTTTCTTCATTGAATCTTAATTTATTAATTATATTTATACATTCTTGGTATTTAATTTTCCTATCGTCTATATTTCCTTCAATTTTCTTTAAAGTTCTATGATCATAATCATCTAATAAGTCTAATGCTTTTGAATATTCTCCAATTACTTTTAATATTTCTTTTGCATCATTTCCTTCTAGTCTTTCATCAATACGATTAGCAATATCTATTAATTTTATAGTTTTTTCCAAGTATTCTAATCTTTTTTGATTTACTGCATAACCTTTTAGCATGTAATCTTTTAATATTTTGTTTGCCCATTTTCTGAAAACAATACCTTGTGATGATTTAACACGATATCCAATTGATATAATTACATCAAGATTGTAATATTCTACATTGTATTTTTTTCCATCTTTAGCAGTTGTCGCAAATTTTGCGACAACTGAATTATCATCTTTTAATTCTTCCTTTAAAGCATTATTAATATGTTTTCCTATTGTCTTTATATCTCTATCAAATAAATCTGCTAACTGTTGTCTATTAAGCCACACAGTTTCATCTTTTAGGTTTACTTCTAATCTTACTCCTTGATTTTCAAATAAAATAATTTCATTCTTTTTTTCGTCCATAAGAACACATCCTTTATTATATAAAATTTAATTCTTAGTATATTGTTGGCATTTATATATTATAACTTTTAGCATTTTTGAACTATTGTACATATTTTATAATAAGAACAAACATTTGTCTATACTTCACGACAAAATTATTGATTATTTATATTTAAAACTGTCGCGGCATCAAAGTTTTGTGCAATAAGAGATAGGAGTAAAATAATAGAACCCTTATCAGGGTCCTACCCACAAGTTCTTGTAGTAAATTTTTTTAATTCTGTTTCTGTCATTTGTTTCATAGTTAAAGAATAATTTTTGTCCTTGTTATAAAAATTTATTCCTCTTTAATGATATTTCTACTACCTAAGTATGTAGCCAAGAAATATGCTCCATATATTGCTCCAATAATTACTACTGTTGCAACTATTGATGGTAATAAATCTTCTGAACTTGCTAATCCTTTCATCACTGTCATCGAAAATTGTATTCCAAATATTGAATGAATAATTGCAAGTATTAGTGGTAGTCCAAAGAATATACCAATTTGTCTAAATAATGCTTTATTAATCATTTTTTCATCACAACCTATTTTTCTTAAAATTGTATATCTTTGCTTATTATCTGAGCTTTCTGTTAATTGTTTTAATGCTAAAATAGCTGCACTTGCAATCAAGAATATTATTCCTAAATAAATTGCAATAAATGTAACTATTGTTGCTACTCCAACACTTGATTCAATTATAGATATTTTTGTCATACCATCTATTTCTAAACCATTTTCATTCAAGTTTTGAATAAGAACGGAATCATTACTTCTAAATATTTCTTCTATTTCTTGCTTTTCCTCATCTGTATTTGCATTAAAATTGGCAACTAAAAATTGTTTTTCTTTCATATCATCTGTTAAGTTACAACTATCTGGTACTAAAATAATACCTGTATTCATATGACTTGTTGACATCATAATAAAACCACTTTTACATTCATTATATTTTGACTTATATTCTTTTCCTGCAATCTCCAATATATTTTCATCTGCTAGTACTCTATCTCTTATAGTTCCAATTCCATCAAAATCACAAAGTACAATATATTCATTATCTTTCAATTCATATTGTTCTATTCCATAAAGTGAAGCTACTTTATTATAGTCTGATATTTTTACTATTTCTTCTGCTGTTTCATAAGCAAGCATTGGAAATTCTAATTTTATTGATTGTAGTTTATTTTTCAAGAAATCTCCCATAGTTAAATCATTGGTTGCATAAATTGGTATTTCTATTACATCTTTAAGTAATGTCATATCTAGTCCATTATTCTTCAATGTTTCTTGTAGTGTAATTCTTGAATCTGCTCTTTGAGCTTTTGTTGTCTTTACTTCTTTTCCATATTTTATATAACTTTCTGGTAGATTTGCTGTTTTATATAGATTCAAATCCACTGGTGTCATTTCTACTAATTCTCTTTGCATTGTATTTCTCAATGCTAAACTTGATGAAAGTATTGAAATTGTCATAAACAACATTAAGCAAATAACACTCATACTTATAACTGTTGTATTGATCTTGTTGTTTATTTGTCTTAATACAAACATATTTGTATTTTTAAAATAAATATTTTTCATTTTTTGAACTATTTGTATTATAAATCCTGATAAAGACCAAAAAAATGCTACAGTTCCAATTATTCCCATTAAAATAGGTGGTAAAATTTTATCTGCTGTTGTTAAGCTACTAACATCTCCTGTTACTTTCCAATAAGCATATCCAAGTATAACTACAGCTCCTAAAAATACTAAAATACATATAATAGGATTTTTTATTTTTACATTCTCATTTTTCTTACTAGCATTTAATAAATTAATTAATTTATATCTTGAAACTGTAAATGTATTAAAGAACATTACTGCTACGTACATTACCGCAAAATAAATACAAGTTTTTATACAGGCATCTTTTGAAAATACAAATTGAAATTTGCTCATATCTGCTTCAAACATTTTAGCAACTAATATAGACATGAATTGCGATGCAAATACACCTATAATTAAGCCTACAATTAATGACATAATTCCTACTAATATTGTTTCTATAAGTATTATTTTTGATATTTGCCTCTTTCCCATTCCAAGTGTCATATATATGCCAAATTCTTTTTTTCTTCGGTTAATTAAGAAATTATTTGCATATACGATAAGTAATCCTAATACTACTGCTACAAATACCGATACATATCCTAGCATACTTACCATAAGTTTGATGATGTCCATTGTTGAACTAGATACTTGTAGCATTGCTTCTTGACTATCTAATGAGTTGAACATATAGAATATTGCAACTCCTAACACTAATGTTAAAAAATATATAGCATAATCCTTAAAGCTCTTTTTCATATTTTTAATTGATAACTTAAATAACATCGTTCAAATCACCTCCAAGAAGTGTTTGCACCTCAATTATCTTCTCAAAAAATTGTTTTCTTGAATCATTTCCTTTAACTAATTCATTAAAGATTTTTCCGTCTTTTATAAATATAATTCTATCTGCATAACTTGCTGTAAAAGCATCATGTGTTACCATTAAAATAGTTGCATTTAATTTTTGATGTAAGTAGTCAAATGTCATCAATAGTTGTTTTGCTGATTTACTATCTAATGCACCTGTTGGCTCATCTGCCAATACTATTTTAGGATTTGTTATTATTGCTCTTGCAGCTGCACATCTTTGCTTTTGCCCTCCAGATACTTGATATGGATACTTGTTCATTATTCCTAAAATATCTAATTTTTTTGCTATTTCGTGAACTCTATTGTTAATTTCAGTAGCATTTACTTTTTGAATTGTTAATGCTAAAGCTATATTTTCATAAATTGTCAATGTATCTAATAAATTAAAGTCTTGAAATATGAAACCCAACTCCTCTCTCCTAAATTTGTTTAATTTATTTCCTTTAAGTTTTGTAATATCTTCTCCGTTGATAATGATATGTCCTGCTGTTACTCTATCAATAGTAGATACACAATTCAAAAGTGTAGTTTTACCAGAGCCACTTGCTCCCATAATTCCTACAAACTCTCCATTTTTTACATTAAAGCTAATATTGTCTATTGCTTTTGTTAAATTAGATTTGTTTCCATAGTATTTTTCTATGTTTTTTACTTCTAATACATTTTCCATTCAAAAAACTCCTTTCTATTTTTGTATATCTACATTATAAATTTATTAAAAAATAGTTGCCATCGATTTACCTTACAATAACATTACATTTTTTGTAAGATTTCTCATTTATGAAAATAAGCCCATAACTAATATGGACTTACAAATTCATAAAACTGCTTTTAGGGAATATAATTCTTACTTCTGTTCCTATATCTTTTTCTGAATTTAATTCTATTCCTAAACCTAATTTATCGCATAATTTCTTACATAGATATAACCCTATACCAGTAGATTTCTTGTTTATTGTTCTCCCATTTTCTCCTGTAAAACCTTTTTCAAAAACTCTTGTTATTTCTCCTTTTTTTATTCCAATTCCATTATCTTTTATATATAAAACAACATTTTCTCTTTTTGAAATAGCATATAATTGTATCTTTTTATCTTCTTTTTTAGAATATTTAATTGAATTTTGTATAATTTGATTTATTATAAAAGTAGCCCATTTGCTATCTGTAAAAACTTCTTTTTCTAAATCATTCAATTCTATACTTATCTTATTTGAAAGCAATGCTCTTTTACTTTTTAGTATTGCTCCATTTACAATCTCTTTTAAATTTGATTTTGTTACAACATAATCTTTATTTACTGTATTACTTCTAGCATAAAACAATGCTTGCTCTGTATAATTTTCAATTTCATCTAGTTCTTCATCAATACTTTTAGTTATTTCATTTTTATTATTTTCAATAATTAGTTTGCTAGTAGCAATAGGAATTTTTATTTCATGAATCCATAATTCTATATATTCCTTATAGTCTTCTTGTAAT
>USOM01000087.1 GCA_900556345.1 uncultured Clostridium sp.
TTTTTGGAACATTTCGGAAAAAGAACCGTCCCCAATCAGAAATTTATCATATTTCTTCTTGTATTTTTTTATATCCGCTCAAGTATATCATCATATTCAAAAATTTTCAAGTCTTTGTGAACCATCTCAATATCCCAAGGCTTTATTGTAACCTTATGAAAAAATGGCAATAGCCTAAAACTTGTTGTAAAATGTTGAAATACAGTATCTTTCTTTAATCTTCGTTGCTCATTATATTTTCTTTTTTCAATTTTTTTACCAACAGATAACTTATTTAATGATGATTGATCTGGCATAAACATTTTTTTGTTTTGACACATTTCTCTTGCTTTCTTAAAAAGCTCTGTTTCTCTTATTTTTTTCAAATTTAATAATAATACACCTGAATTTATATAATTAAATTTTATTTTTTTATTTTTGAAAAACCACTTTCCATAATAATCTAAAGACCCGTGCAATTTCATATTTTTCCATATCTTGGTTGTAAAATTCTTGGCAATCTTTTCTGCATATTACATCATTATCTAAATATAAAATTTTATCTGGAAGCTCAAGTATCTCATCTGCAAATAATCTTAACATACAACAAGGTGTAAAACGAGTTTTCATATTTTTTGCTGGTAACTCTTTCTCAAAAATTTCAGTTATATCAAATTTTTTAATACTATTTTCTTTGTTTATTAATTTCATTTTATTATCTAATACATCTATGCATTTGTCTGTTACTCCATCAATATTCCATTCTTTACTGTTTATTGTTAATACATAAACCTTCAAGTTTGTTTTGGCATTTTTTAGTAAAGATAAAATTGAAATAATTAGTCCACTTTCTATATTTCTATCTCCACAATATAAAACATTCATTCTTTATTTTCTCCTATATTCTATATATTTATAAGTACTCTCTTTGCTTCTGTTTTTCATACATTCATATATTTCATTACATAATTTTTTTTGATTCTCTTTTTTGCTTAGTTTTTCATCTATCTCAAATGGTCCATCAACATACACTGTAATTTTAGGCTTTTTTCCCCACTTTCTTTTTTGATATGTGGTGGTTAGCGTAAATGATTTTGCGTTAGCCTCTACAGGAAACTTAAATGATGTTGTAGGAAATGGCCTAATTTCAGTATAATATGGCCATACATGAGCTTCTGGATATATAACTATACAATTTTTTTCATCTGCTCTTTGTTTTACAGCTTTTACAAAGTCTTTCATTTGTCTTGCTGAATCTGGTATTGGCAAAATTCCCAATATTGGAAGCAAACCTCCTATTATTTTCACCTTTAAATTATTGCTATTTGCTATTACATATATCCTTTTTCCTTTGCAAATGTGTGCAGGTGTAAAAACATCTCCTATTGGCTGAGTATGATTTCCATATAAAAAATATCCTTCTTTTTTATATTTTTTTAATATTTTGGCATTTTTTATTTTTATATGTAAGAAAAATCTACAATATACCAAGCTTATTATATATGCAATTCTATATAATATTTCTGAAAAGAGCTTATATATTGGATTTTTGTGTATCCATTTATAATCTTCTGGTAATTTATACTCTTGGTCTTGACTTTGGACAAAGTCGTCTTGGTAAGTTTCGTAGTAATTAATTTGTTTCATTTGTTTTCTCCTTTTGCCACATTTGGACCGGTTCTTTTTGTGTCATTTTTTTGAGGATTATATCATACTTTTTCGTGGTTGTAAATTTTTTTCTGATTGGGGACGGTTCTTTTTCAGAAAAAGAACCGTCCCCAATCAGAAAAAAAGTCACATTCTGCCGAAATTTGTAATATTATATATTATAAACTTTTATTTAGGAGGTAAAATCTAAAATGCGAAATAGATGTATGCGTTGCTGTTGTGCAAACAACAATATAATGAATATGCAAAATCATTGTAACAATAAAAATCTTATTGAAAATTGCTGTAACAATGTAGGAAATAATATACAAACTTATAATGATAATTGTGGATGTGGATTTGATGATAATTATATGGATGTTTTTCCAGATAACCCTATGCTTGCTCAAAGTTATGTTCCTATTCAATTTATGAATGAAACTTTTAAGCCATGTGTTGGCTTAAAACACGGGACAATTTTTCCAGAACTTGTGAGTCCATACAAACCTTGTGATTCTATGAGGCAAATTGATTTTATAGAAAAAACTAATTCTATTGGAGAGGGGTGTAATAAATGATGAATTCTGATGAAAATAGAGGATGTTCTTCTCAAAATGATTGCTGTAATCCTTCTTGCCCTGAAAACGAAAATACAAGGGCTGAAATGTTAAATGAAATTAAATGTTTAGCTTTTGCAATTCAAGAACTTGCTTTGTATTTAGATACTCATCCAGATGATGAAAAAGCTTTATGCTTACACAATAAATATTGTAAGGAATACAGAGATTTAACTGATAAATATCAAAAGGTTTATGGACCTTTAACTATTAATTACCCTTGTAATAAATGGAGATGGCTTGAAACGCCTTGGCCATGGGAATCTTTGGAAGGAGGAATGTTCTAATGTGGACTTATAATAAAATTTTACAGTATCCTATAAATATTAAATGTAAAGACCCTAGACTTGCTAAAGTTATTATTTCTCAATATGGCGGTCCTGATGGAGAACTTGCCGCTTCTCTTAGGTATCTGTCTCAACGTTTTGGCATGCCTGACCAAAATGCAAAAGCTATTTTAAATGATATTGGTACAGAAGAGCTTCGGACACTTAGAAATGGTTGGAACTATTGTGCATCAATTAACTAAAAATGCTTCTATTGAGGAAATTGAAGCTGCAGGTCTTAGTGCTTATTATACAGATCACGGTGTTGATGTCTATCCACAATCTGCTGCAGGTGTTCCCTTTAGTGCAAATTGCTTAGCTTGTAAAGGTGACCCTATTGCAAATCTTCAAGAGGATTTAGCTGCTGAACAAAAAGCTAGAGCAACTTATGAAAAGTTGATTGATTTATGTAGAGATAACCCTGATGTTGTTGAACCTTTGAAGTTCTTAAGAGAAAGAGAAGTTGTTCATTTCCAAAGATTTGGTGAAGCTTTACGTGGAGTTCAAGATAAACTTGCTGATAAGAAATTTTATATGAATGAGTGTAAATAAGAACACAATATAAAAGTATCTCTTGCAATCAATTCAAAAAAATATTATAATACAAACATTATATCCTTAGTACCAGGAGTAATAAAAGGTACAAGTTGCATAACTTCTAGTTAGTAACTACTATGGGAGGCACTTATGAATTTAAAACAAAACGAGATTTTACGGGATAAAGTAAATTTTGATTCTGATGAAATCAAGCTGTTGGCAAGCAAATGGTTATGTAGCCAAGGTTGGCAAATCACTGACCTTCCTGTTTTTCTTGAGCTAGTTGGTATTTCAGCACCTGTTTGTCTATCTAAACTAAATAAATCCAATAATTCGTTCAAATGCACTGATAAATTAAATAACGAATTAACAATATCACTAAAATTTAGTAAGGATATAAATGGCTTATCTGAAATTTGGGTAACAAACCAAACTGAAACAAAAAAATACGAACTGCCTTTTAATATGAAAAATATAATCGGCAAATCGTTCAAACCAACAGTCAGTCTTAAAAGTAAAGTCATCACAAAAAGTTCTAAAATTTTGACTACCTCATACAACAAATTCAATTGTATAAGAACGCTGAAAATTGACGATGCTATTCTTACTATTATAATTTCAGAACCTAATGGTAATGTAGCTAATATGGCAACTTCAGCAGTATTAAAGAATAGTAAGTTGATTGAGGAATATCTTTTTGGACTTGATTATACCTTAGACTTCGACAAAGTTTACAGTAAAACTATGGATTTTTTGGAATTTTCTGATGATACAATTTCAAAATGTGGGAAGGTTCTCTTTTCTTATGTAAAAACTGTAGGAAAAAACAAACTCACATTATATAAAATTCTAAAAAGGCATGGTGAATTGCTAGAATATGCTGTTTCTAACGGCGAAGAAACTTTCCACGTTTTTAAAAATGGAAGCTGGGATTATTTTTCTGGTAAAATGAAAATTGCTTATGATTCTCAGGAGAATATTTACTCGTTATCATTAACAACCCGCTCAGAGACAAAGTTGAATGAGCTTAGCCTAGTAAAATTATTCCCAAGAATTAAAAAAAGAATTTATAAAATTATGGATTTGTTTTAATGCATAAAAAAGCTAGGTCAAAGGCAAATGCTTTTGACCTAGCTTTTTTCGTATCTTTATCGTATTTTCTTTCTATTGTTGGCTGTCTTTTGGAAACTCAATCCCGTCAATACAATTTTCAAAAATAAACTGTTTGATTGTTTCTTTTTTATTTGTACTATAAAATTCAGATAATAAAATAGTAAAATCTTTCAATTTATTATCTGGAACCTTTATAATTCCACATCCATTTTCTATCATAATTTTATTTGCACAAATTGTACTTGTTCTTTTATTTCCATCCCAAAATAATTGACTTCTCATTCCATATAACATATATTCTATAGCTCTTTCTGTTTCGTTTTCTATTTGTAATATGGTATTTATCTGTTGTTTTACATTTTCTTCATTTGGTATTTCTGGAATATAATCTGTTCCTGTTATTTGTACGGTACCTTGTCTTAACACTCCCCAATCAATGCTTTCATTTCTTGCTACAAGTTCATTTATTTTGCAAATGAAATCAAGATTGAAATCATTTTCTATATTATTTATGACATATTTCCATGCATCTCTTAAGTTTAATACGCACTGAATTTCATCTATTCTTAAATTTGGAACATTAACACCTTCTAATATAGTTTTTGTCTCAGGGAAAGTTATGTTTAGTCCCTCCATTTTTGCATTTGAATATATATTATCTACTAAATTTCTTTTGGCTAAAAATATATTTTGTTCTCTTGTCATTTCAAATTTATTTTTCATTTTTATCATCTCCCATTTTTATTGAGGTAAGTAT
>USOM01000088.1 GCA_900556345.1 uncultured Clostridium sp.
TAATATTAATAAATGCATTTTTTGCATCTGCAGAAATTGCTTTTATTTCATTAAATGATGCAAAAATAGATATACAAGCAAAAGAAGGAAATAAAAAGGCTAAAAAAATTCAAAATATGCTTAAAAATCCTAGTAAATTTTTAGCTACAATTCAAATAGGAGTGACACTTGCAGGATTCTTATCAAGTGCGTTTGCATCAGATACATTTGCAGATAAATTAGCACCTGTATTAAATACATGGCTTCCAAGTTTATCAATTTCAACTTGGAAAAGCATATCAATAATAATAATTACAATAATTTTATCATATTTTACTTTAGTATTTGGGGAACTAGTACCAAAGAGAATTGCAATGAAATATTATGAAAAAGTATCATTTGCAAGTATAGGAATAATAAAAACAATTTCAGTTATAACAGCACCATTTGTTAAATTTTTAACATTTTCAACAAATATAGTATCAAAATTATTTGGAGTAACAGGGGAAGAGGAAGATAATGTTACAGAAGAAGAAATAAGAATGATGGTAGATGTTGGAGAGGAAAAAGGAACTATTGAAGAAGAAGAAAAAGAAATGATAAACAATGTATTTGAGTTTAATGACAAATTTGTATCAGAAATAATGGTTCCAAGAAATAAAATATTTGCGTTAGATGTTGATATGACAATAGCAGAAGTTATAGAAAAATTGTCAGAAGATATGAGATATAGCAGAATTCCAGTGTATGATGAAAATATGGATAATATAAAGGGAATTATATATATAAAAGATCTTTTAATATCAAACAAAAATAAAAATTCAAAAATAAAATCTTTAGTAAAAGAAGCATATTTTGTATCTGAAACTAAAAGAGTAAATGAACTATTTCAAGAACTAAGAAAAGACAAAAAACAAATAGCAATTGTATTAGACGAATATGGTGGAACCGCTGGAATGGTTACGATGGAAGATATTTTGGAAGAAATTGTTGGAGAAATTTATGATGAATATGATAAAGAAACTGACAAATTCAAGAAAATAGATAATAATACATTTTTGTTTGATGCAAGTATCGCTTTATATGATGTAGAAAAATTTTTAGACATTGATATAGACGAAGAAGATGTAGATACACTAGGTGGATACCTAATAAAAAAATTAGACAGAATTCCAAAAGATGGCGAAAAGCCAATAGTGGAAACAGAAAAAGTAACATACAAAATAGAGAAAGTAAAAGACAGGAAAATTTTAAAAGTAAAAGCGTGCAAAAATTTTTAGAAATTTATATATAATGCTTGATAAGAAATAAAAAATATGATAAACTTAAAAACATCAAAAAAAGAGAAGAAAGAGGGAAAGAAAATGCTAGATTCAATGGAAAAAATAGTTAACCTATGTAAAGCAAGAGGATATGTTTATCCGGGTTCAGATATATATGGTGGACTTTCAAATACATGGGATTATGGACCACTAGGAGTAGAATTAAAAAATAATATAAAAAAAGCATGGATGAAAAAGATGGTACAAGAAAACAAATACAATGTAGGATTAGATAGCGCAATATTAATGAATCCTCAGGTATGGGTAACAACAGGGCATGTAGCAAGCTTTTCAGACCCTTTAATAGATTGCAAAGAATGTAAGACAAGACATAGAGCAGACAAATTAATAGAAGAATGGGCTGCAAAAAATGGAAAAGATGTAATAGCAGATGGATGGTCAGATGAAGAAACAGTAAAATATATAAATGACAACAATATAGTATGTCCAAACTGTGGAAAATTAAATTATACATCAATAAGAAAATTCAACTTAATGTTCAAAACATTCCAAGGAGTTACAGAAGATGCAAAATCTGAGATATATTTACGTCCAGAAACAGCACAAGGAATATTTGTAAACTTTAAAAATGTACTTAGAACAACAAGAAGAAAATTGCCAATGGGAATATGTCAACAAGGAAAAGCATTTAGAAATGAAATAACACCGGGAAATTTCATATTTAGAACTCGTGAATTTGAACAAATGGAAATAGAATTCTTCTGCAAACCAGATACAGACTTAGAATGGCATGAATATTGGAAAGAATATTGCCATAACTTCTTAATATCACTTGGTGCAAAAGAAGAAGATGTAAGATTTAGAAACCATACAAAAGAGGAATTATCATTCTACAGTAAAGCAACTGCAGATATAGAATACAAATTCCCATTTGGATGGGGAGAAGTTTGGGGAATTGCAGACAGAACAAATTATGACTTATCAAGACATATGGAAGCAACAAAACAAGATTTAACATATCAAGACCCAGACACAGGTGAAAAATATGTACCATTTGTAATTGAGCCATCAGTAGGTGTAGATAGATTGATATTAATGTTCTTATGCAATAGCTATGATGAACAAGAAATAGCAGAAGGAGATACAAGAACGGTATTACATTTACATCCAGCTTTAGCACCATATAAATTAGCAGTTTTACCATTATCTAAAAAATTATCTGCAAAAGCAGTAGAGCTACATGAAAAATTATCTAAAACATTTATGTGTGATTATGATGAAGCTGGTTCAATTGGAAAACGTTATAGAAGAGAAGACGAAATTGGAACTCCATATTGTGTAACTGTTGATTTTGATACTTTAGAAGATAATCAAGTTACTATAAGAGATAGAGATACAATGGAACAAGTTAGAATGCCAATTGATGAGATTGAGAATTGGATTAAAGAAAAAATTAATTTTTAGGTAAATAAAAAAGGATATAAGGTATTTAGATTATCTTATATCCTTTTAGATTTTTCAAATTTGTTTAATCAAAAAAATTATAATTTATTTATTTCATCAATTGATAGACCTGTTGTTTCGTGAATAATATTAATATCCACACCTTTAGCCTTTAATTTTTTTGCTGTCTCAATTTTGTTGGTTGCAATTCCATTTTCATATCCTTTATCATATCCCGCAGCCTCTGTAGCCTTTTGGTCCATAATATACTTTTCACGTAGTTCTGCTAAACGTCTTGCATGTTCATCTTGACTTATTTCATTTAAAACTTTTTTAGCTTTTTTTACATCTTCATTATTCATATCTATCACCTTCGGATTAATAATAAATTTTACCCAGTCTGCTAAAGCTGTATCATTCATATATTTCTTGAATTTGGGTAATTCAATTATAACAATCTCGATATCGTCTGTCAAGATAACATTTTTATAATCTTCCTCTCTGAGGTTCCATTTTGAAACATATTTTTTAATTTCCTTTAGGGATTCAAGTTCATAATTACTTATTAAAATAGCAATACTTTTTTCTAAATGAATATAATCTGTGCCTGCTGTAATACTTTGAGCATACATTTTACTACAATAAAATAAAATCCTTTTTTCGATATTCTTTTTATCTACAACTTGCATTTCGACATCACAATTAATGTGATTGTCTATTTTGACTTTAATATCTAAAATTCCTACTTTGTCATCTAACATATCTTTAGGTAAGCAAGAATCACTTTCTAGAACTACGTCTGTAATATTTTGATTTAAAACAGCACTGATAAAACTTTTGGCAATGGATTCGTTTCCTTGATGTCCAAAAATTCGTTTAAATACATAGTCATTTTGGGGATTTAATAAATCTTTTTTTACTTTTTCATTCTTTGTTTTTTCTTGTTTAATGATTATCACGTCCTTTAATTTAAAAATTTGTTGATGGAAAATTTACTAAATATAATTATTGAGAAGTTTTTGTGATTTAAACAAATTTGAAAAAATCTTTATAAATTATATGGTGGAAAACTTGCAATGTCAAGGAAAATCGTTCGACATAATTTGACATTGATGAGGGCACAATATGTTACAAAAATGTTACATTTATTTTACAAATGTATAACATTGCAAAAAGCAATTGAAAGTGCATGCAATATGTGCTATATTTTAGTTACAGGAAGCAATATGCGTTCGATATCAAAAGAAATACGAAAGGAAGAAGAAAATATGTTAAAGAATAACAAAGGTATAACATTGATTGCACTTATTGTAAGTATAATTGTGTTGTTAATTTTGGCAGGTATTAGTATAAGTATGCTAACAGGACAAAACGGAATTTTAAACAGGACAAGAGAGGCAAAAGAAAAAACATTGTCTGACCAACAGGAAGAAAATAGTACATTAGCTAGTTACGAAGATCAAATATCAAATTATGTAGGAATAGATTGGGAACAAGCAAAAGCAAATGCAAAAGCACCAGAAGAACAAAAAGAAGAAAGAAACAATGGGGTTATAGGAATAGGAACTGATGGTAAAGCAGTTAATATGGATTTATGGTTATATTCAAAACTCGAAGATGATACATTTGTTTTAAATGAGAGCGATTCCTCAAGTACAAGTGGATATATAGGAGGTTTTTCAGAAGATGGAAAAATAAAAGGAAAAATTCCACAATATATAAGTATTGATAATGGCAGAAATTATAAGAAGGTAACAAGTTTATATAGTACTTTTAAAAAATGCTCAAAATTGAAGATAGCACCAGAAATTCCTGATACTATAACAGAAATGGTATGCACTTTTTCACAAACAAGCATATCTCAGGCACCAGTCATTCCTAAAGGTGTTGAGAATTTAAATTACTGTTTTGAAGTGACACTAATTACAGAAATGCCTGAAATACCGGATGGGGTAAAAAGCATTAGAGGAACATTTAGTTGGTGTTCAAAGCTTATAAAAATTACAAAAATACCAAGTAGTGTTACTTCGCTAGAATGGATTTTTGCAAATTGTGAAAATCTTTCTGAAGTACCAGAAGAATTTACCATTCCTGAGAATGCTACTGCTATAACACAATTATTTTTTAATTGCAAACAATTAAAAAAGATAAAAGATAATTTTATTATTCCATGCAATGTAGACAATGTAAGTCAAGCCTTTTCTGGTTGTGTAAATTTACAAGGAAAAATATTAATGGATACAACACCTTCAAATTTTATTA
>USOM01000089.1 GCA_900556345.1 uncultured Clostridium sp.
GTTAATATTATAAAGGCTAGTATTATCAGCCCTATTTTTGCTTTTTTGTTCATTGTTTTCTCCTATTTTTATTTTTTTCGACAAGTGCTAGTATATACTTTTTAGTATAATTTGTCAACTGGTTTGTTTGCGCTTTTTTATTATTTATATGTTGTTTTTCTTGGTTTTGTGTATTTTTTCTTTAGGATTTGACTTGTGACTTTGAATAGGAAAAAGTAGTGCGATTTTGCACTACTTTTTTACAACTCTTCAACATAAAATTTATCAAATCCCTCAAAAGCAATAACAAATTACTCCTCATCCTCAAACGAATTAATTCCAAACAACTTAAACAATTCCACAATAACAATAGGAGCAAACACCAAACAAATAACTTCCACAATATTACCTGTAGGCAAAACAGGTATACTAAATATTGTTCTTAAAGCTGGAACAAATAATATTACAAGCATTAATAATGCTGATACAATAATTGCTCCAATAAGCTTCATATTATCCAAAATTCCTGTTTTAAATATAGATTTCCTATTATCTCTAATATTAAACACGTGAACAAGTTCAGATAATGCTAAAACAATAAATGCCATAGTTTGACCAACCTCTATTTTAGATTCATCTAAAGTCAATCCATCTATTGGATTATTTGTTGTAGCTAAACCTATCATAAATGCTGCTAAAGTTAAAATTCCAATCATAATTCCTTGGTAAATAATTCTAAAAGTCATAGATTTTGTAAATATACCTTTACCTGTTTTTAATGGCTTTCTTTCCATTATATTTTTGTTTGCTGGGTCAAATGCTAAGGCTAATGCTGGAAGTGAGTCTGTTACTAAATTTATCCATAAAATATGAATTGGCATTAAAATTTCTAAGTGTGCTATATCTGTAATTCCAAACCATTTAGCAAATAATCCTGTACCTAGTGTTGCTAAAAGTAATACTACTATTTCACCAATATTGCTTGATAGTAAAAATTGAATTACTTTTAAAATGTTATCATATATTCTTCTTCCTTCCTCAACTGCTGATACTACTGTTGCAAAATTATCATCTGTTAATATTACATCTGCCGCTTCTTTTGCAACATCTGTTCCTACAACTCCCATTGCACAACCAATATCCGCTTGTTTTAAGGCTGGGCTATCATTTACTCCATCACCTGTCATTGCAACAACTTCGCCATTTTTTTGCCAAGCTTTTACAATTCTTACTTTATGTTCAGGTGCAACTCTTGCATATACAGAATATTTTTTAATATCTTTTTCTAGTTGTTCGTCAGATATTTTATCAAGTTCTGTTCCTGTTATTGCTTCCTCTTCTTTTTCTAATATTCCCAATTTTTTAGCAATTGCTGTTGCTGTAATTTTGTGGTCTCCTGTAATCATAACTGTTTTTATTCCTGCTGATTTACATTTTTCTACAGCTAGTTTTGCTTCTTCTCTTGGTGGATCTATCATTCCATACATTCCTACAAATGTTAAATCATTTTCAAGTTCTTGGGCATTTGGCTTGTAATCTAGTTCTTTATAGGCAAATCCTAAAACTCTTAATGCATCTTTTGCCATTGTTTCATTTATTTCGTTAATTCTATTTCTATAATTTTGTAAATCTGTCATTTGCTCTCCATTTAATATATAAGAACTACAAATTGAAAGCAATTCATCTATTCCACCTTTTGTAAATACAATATATTTATTATTTACTTGATGTACTGTTGTCATTAATTTTCTATCAGAATCAAATGGAATTTCATCAACTCTTGGCATATCATCATATATATTTTTTGTAAAACCTAATTTTAAGGCTATATCTACAAGTGCTGTTTCTGTTGGGTCTCCTTTTAATTCTCCATCTTCTGATATTTTTGTATCATTACATAACATTCCATTATATACTAATAATTTTATTTCTTGATTTGCATTCTCGTATTTTGTTATATCATCAATATTAGTCATATCATAAGTTACATCATTTACATACATTTTTTGAACTGTCATTTTATTTTGTGTTAAAGTTCCTGTTTTGTCTGAACAAATTACAGAACTGCTTCCCAATGTTTCAACTGCTGGCAAGTGTTTTACAATAGCATTTTTCTTAACCATTTTTTGAACACCTATTGCTAAAACAATTGTAGATACTGCGGCCAAGCCTTCTGGAATTGCTGCAACAGCCAAACTTACTGCTGTCATAAACATTGATACTGCTGGTTTTCCTTGGATTAATCCTGCTGCAAATATTATTACACATATTACAATTGCTACTATTCCAAGTGTTTTTCCTAAATTATTTAGTTTTGCTTGAAGTGGTGTTTCTTTTTCTTCTTGATTTGATAACATTCCTGCTATTTTTCCTACTTCTGTTTTCATTCCAGTTTCAGCAACAATTGCTTTTCCTCTACCATAAGTTATTAAACTTGATGAAAATAACATATTTGTTCTATCACCAATTGGGACTTCTGTTTCTTCTATTTTACTTGCTTGTTTTTCTACTGGCACAGATTCTCCAGTAAGTGATGCCTCTTGTGCCTTTAGATTTACAGCTTCTATTATTCTTAAATCTGCTGGTACATAATCACCTGTTTCTAATACCACAACATCTCCTGGTACCAAATCTTTTGCTGGAACTGTTTGCAAATTTCCTTCTCTTATTACTTTAGTTTCGTGTCCACTTAATTTTTGAAGTGCTTCTAAAGATTTTTCTGCTTTTGCTTCTTGGGCTACACCTATTATACTATTTACTATTACTACAACTAATATTATTATAGAATCTGTTATTGCTTCACCTTGAGCTATTGATATTGCTCCTGAAATTATTGCTGCAAATATTAGTACTATTATCATAAAGTCTTTAAATTGCTCTAAAAATTTTATAAATAGTGATTTTTTCTTTTGGGCTTGTAACTCGTTTAACCCATATTTTGCTAATTTTTTGTTTATTTGTTCTTGAGTTAATCCTGTCTTTATATTTGTTTCAAGATTTTGTTCTGTTTCTTGTACAGTTTTGTTAAACCATTTATCTTCCATAGGCTTTTTCCTTTCTTACTTTTGCAATCAACCTCGATTTGCTGTCGTGCTAATTATTTTAAATTTTTATTTCCTTTAAATATTAATATTTTACTGAATACAAAATTTAGTATTATTACTACGATATTTGATACAACTTTCATTAAAATATCATTTATACTAAACCATACTGCCGCATTCATCATTAAAATACTTATTATTTCTGTAAATATTCTGCAACTAAAAAATGATGCTATTTCACGAAATAAATCTTTCTTACCTGTTGTTTTGCTATTAAATACATATAATTTATTTGTTATATATGCAAATACAACACCTGCTATAAATGCTATTATTTCGCTTATATTTACTCTTAAGGAATCATTAGTTAATCCTTTTAATATTAGTGCTGAAAAAATTGTGTATACCAATATATTTACTATTGTTGTTAATGCTCCAAATACTAAATATCTCATACCTTCTTGATGTTTTCTATACCAATCTGCCAATGCTTTTAACCCAATTTTTTCTAATATTTTTAAACAAAATTCTTCTACTTTATCTACTATCATTTTATTTAGCTCCTCTTTCTATTTCCTTTAATTCCTCTAGTGAAAAATTGTATTTTTTATGACAGAAATGGCATTCTGCTTCTAGTTTTCCATCCTCTTCTATTATTTTCGAAATTTCTTCTTTTCCAAGCGATATTATTCCATTTTCTATTTTTTCTTTACTGCAATTACATTTATACGTAACCTCTAAATCTTGTTCTAAAATTTCTATATTTTCATCACCTGTTACTATTTTTGCAATTTCTTCTAATGTTAAACCTTCATCTAACATTTCTGAAATTGGTTTTGCTTCCTTTAATGATTCTTCTATTTTAGATATTTCTTCATCTGTAGCATCTGGCATAGGATTTATTATATATCCACCAGCTCTTTTTACACCATCTTTATTTACAAGAACACCTAAAGCAATAGCTGTTGGCTTTTGCTCAGATTTTGCAAAAAATTCCGTAAAATCTTCTGCTATTTCTCCAGATACTAGTGGTATTAAACCATTATAGTTACTATTTGTCAATTCATTTTGTTTTATAACATTCAAATATCCTTGGTGTCCTACTGCTCCTCCTACATCTATTTTTCCATTTGGTTTTAATGGTAATTCAACATGTGGATTTTGTACATACATTCTTACATTTGCTTGTTTTTCATTTTCCAAACCAGTAATAAGCACCATTCCTCCTATTGGTCCTGTTCCTTTTATTTGGATTGTTATACTGTCTGTTAATTCTTTTGTTTCTAAATATGCCATCATTGCTGCAACAGTTAGTGCTCTTCCTGCAGCTGCTGTAACTGTTGGTGTTAAGTCATGTATTTTTCTTGCTTCTTCTACTAATTCTGTTGTATCTATACACATTACAGATACTTTTTTGTTGTAGGCTAAAAATTTTATTGCTTTGTTTTTCATTTACCTCTTCCTTTCTATTGTCTCTAATGGTACAAATTATACTCTATTTTAAGAAAAAAATCCAGACTTTTTTGGAACTCTATTCCAAAAAAGTCTGAATTTTTGATTTACTTATTATTATTCAGCTGTTTCCTCTGTTTCAGGAGCATTGTATGCTTCTAATATAGCATTTTGAATTTTTTCCCTTGTTTCTGGGTTAATTGGATGAGCTATATCTTTGAATTCTCCTGTTGGAGTTTTTTTGCTAGGCATAGCAATAAATAATCCATTTTGGCTTTCGATAACTTTGATATCATGAATTACGAATTCGTTATCAAATGTTACAGAAGCAACTGCTTTCATTCTGTTTTCTGAATTTACCTTTCTTAAACGTACATCTGTTATTTGCATTTTAAGCACCTCTTTCTTTATGTTAATATTATTTTGTACATATTCTTTTGTTTTTATGTACTAATTATATATTCTTCAAAAATTTTGTTT
>USOM01000090.1 GCA_900556345.1 uncultured Clostridium sp.
GGATTAAATAATATTAGTGATATTTTGGCTATGTCAAATGAAAATAAAAAAGATATTGTGAAAAGTTTGAAAAATATTAAAGGAACAAATATACATCAGCTTTCAAGGGTTATGAGATTGACAGATTATTTTATAAAAAATATTTGGGATGAGTAATTTTTTGAAATGGGGACGGTTCCTTTTTAAAAAAGGAACCGTCCCTATTTCAAAATAGTTCAACCACAGTAACTCCCATTTCACCTTCACCAAAACCACCAACTCTAAAAGACTTAACTCTTTTATGCTTCTTCAAAAAACTCTGAATAGCATTGCGAAGCTTACCAGTACCTTTACCATGTACAATCCTAGCAGTCTGAATTTTAGCCAAGAAGCAATCATCCAAAAACTTATCTACCAAAGGAATAGCCTCATCAACAGTTAAACCTATAACATTAATCTCAGAATTAGCAAATCTAGTTTTATTAACTTTAGGACTAGAAGAAACAACAGGTTTTGTTAAGTCATTCTTCAAATCTCTTGGCAATTCCAAATACTTAATATTAACATTAGTCTTAATAAGCCCAATTTGAACTTGAACTTCATCATTCTTGTTAATCTTAGATGAGCAAATAATGCCATTTTGATTAAGATTTGTAATATAAACTTTTATTCCATTTTTAATTAAATCACGAGAGATAGGATTACTAGCCACGTTTTCTACTGTATCTTTTATAGATTTTTCCTTAATTGATGAATTTAAGGAATTTCTTAAATTGTTAAGTTTATCAACAGCTCCAGAAGTATTTTCAATTTTTTTCATCTCACTAATTAATTTTGATGCTTCATCTTTAGCGTCTAGCAAAATGTCACGAGCTTTAAGTTTGGCATTGTTAATTAATTCTTGTTCTTGCTGTTTCAATTTTGAATCATCTCTTTGAAGATTTTTCTTAAGAACTTCGACTTGATTTAGATTTTTTTGAATTTCTTCTTTTTCTCTTTCTATTTCGATTTTATCATCATAAATTTTCTTCAAAAGAGCTTCAATATCAACATCTTGTTTATCCATTAAAGAGCGAGCTTTATCTATAATCTCTTTTTTGATGCCAAGTTTTTCACTAATTGCAAAAGCATTACTTTTACCTGGGATGCCAAGTAATAGGCGATATGTAGGTTTTAAATTTTCAATATCAAATTCCACACTTGCATTTTGAACATTAGAAGCCACTAAGGCATAACGCTTTAATTCTTGATAGTGTGTAGTTGCGATTGTTAAAATATCATTATTTTTAAAATATTCCAAAATACTAATTGCAAGATTAGCACCCTCGATTGGGTCTGTACCAGAACCTAATTCGTCTACTAAAATTAGGCTGTTTTCAGTTGCAGTTTTTAGAATATGAGAAATATTTATTATATGGCTTGAAAATGTACTTAGCGAATCTGAAATACTTTGGTCATCTCCGATATCTGCAAAAATCTCATCAAACACATATATGCTTGATTTTTCATCTGCTGGGATATTTAGACCAGAACAAGCCATTAATTCTAGTAGTCCGACAGTTTTTAATGTGACAGTTTTACCACCAGTATTTGGACCTGTAATAATAAGCAAAGAAAAGTCTTTTCCGATACTTAATGTAGTAGGAACAACTTTGTTTTCATCAATTAAAGGATGACGTGCATTTATTAATTCTGCAAATTTTTCATCATTAATTTTAGGTGTGATTCCTTTTATCGAATTTGAATACTTTGCTTTTGCAAAAATAAAGTCCAATTTTCCAATTATAGAAACATCTAATCTGATTTCGGTAGTATAGGCAAAAAGCATACTACTTAAATTATATAAAATTCTTTCAATTTCAGCACTTTCATCTATTTTTAAGTTATTTAATTCATTATTAAACTCAAATACTGCTAGAGGTTCTATAAAAACAGTCGAACCGCTTGATGACATATCATGCACAAATCCTTTTACATAAGACCTATATTCCTGCTTTACCGGAATAACATATCTATCATTTCTTATAGTCACAACATTTTCCTGAATATATTTTGAGTAACTTGATGAATGTAAAATTGTGTTTAATTTCGATTTTATATCTTGCTCAAGTCTACGTTCACGCCTTCTGATATTGGCTAAGGTATTAGAGCTATTATCTGCAATTGTATTTTCATCAATAACACATTTTTTGATTTTATCTACTATAGAATGGTTTGTATATAATTCTGAAAAATAGCCATTTAAGTGAGGAAAATCATCTGTATTTACAAAGCTTGAAAAATATTCTATTAATTCATCTGACATTTCTAAAATGTTTACAACAGACAATAAAGCCTTAGCGGAAATTGTACTAGAACTTTCAAGTAGCTTTAGATAAACGCCAATGTCATCTATTTCTGAAATTGGTGGGGTAGAGTTTCTTTCTATTAAACTTACAGCTTCACTTGTTTCTGCCAAAGTACTTGAAACAGTTTCTTTTTGATTTGATGGTAAAAGATTTATCGCCAAATTTTTTCCTATATATGTATGACAATATGTTGTCAATTTTTGTAATATTTGATTATATTCTAATTTATTTAGATATGTTTGATTCATTTTTATCAGTCCTTTTTATTGTTATTCTATAATTTTAATATGTTTTGCCAAGAATGTCAATGATTTCTGATTGGGGATGGTTCCTTTTCCCAAAAGGAACCGTCCCCATTTCAAAAAAAATTCCTAAACCCCATTGCTATTTTCCAACATTTATAATAAAATAATACCGAAAAGAAAGGGGGAACAAATGAACAAAACAAAGAAAATCAAAAAAATAATAACAACACTAATATTCCTAATACTATTCATAATATTAGGAAACACAAAAAGCAACGCAGGAAGTTTATACCTAGATAACTTAGACTTCGATGCTAAAATCAATCAAGACGGAAGTATGAATGTAACAGAAACGTGGGATATATCAATATCTGAAACAAACACACTTTTCAAGACATTCAAAACAGACAATAGCAAATACTCATCAATAACAGATGTGGAAGTTGCAGAAGTCACAAACAGTGCAGAAAAGAAATTCAGCAAAGTAGATTCACTTATGTATCATGTAACCAAAGATTGCTATTATGGTATGAAAAATAGTGATGGAAACTTCGAAATAGCTTGGGGAGTTGGCTTAGATGATAGTAGTGCAACAAAAACTTATAAAATATCATACAAAGTAAATGATGCAATCGCCAAATATCAAGATTATGCAGAATTATATTGGCAATTTGTGGGAAGTGATTTTGAGGTAAGTGCAGATAAGGTTACAGGAACAATTTTATTGCCTCAAAATGCATCATCAAAAGAAGATATAAAAGTTTGGGGGCATACAGAAGGCTTAAATGGAGAAATTTATGCCACAGCTGCAAATAAAATAGAGTTCGAGGTGAATAATTTCAGAGCAGGAAGATATATCGAGATAAGAACTCTTTTTCCAACAGCAATGATAACAAACTCTGGAAGAACATATTCTAGAGAAAGGCTAAATGAGGTTATCGAAAAAGAAACAGTATGGGCTAATGAAGCAAATGCAAGAAGAGAAAGAGCCGAAAATGCTAAAAAAGCTGGAACTGTAATATTTGCAATAGTAGTTGCGATTATAGATGTTTGGCTTTTAAGAAGTTCAATAAAAATAAGAAAAGAAGCATCTAAAAAGACAAAAATAAAACCATCACAAGAATTAGAATACTTTAGAGAAATGCCAAGAAAAAATGCAACACCAGCACAGGCAGTATATGTATATAATGAGGTTTTATCTACTGTATCAACAAATCAAATGGGAAATATTTTTTCTGCAACATTGCTTGACTTATGTTTAAAAAAATATATAGGATTCGAGGAAAATCCTAGCAACAAGAAAAACATAATAATCAAAATATTGAAAAAAGAGGCAGACGATAAATTAGAAAAAACGGAAAATGTAATACTTCAATATATAGTTGGAGCCGCAAAAGGTGCAGAAGAAATAACTATAAAAGATGTTGAAAAATATATGAAGGCCCATTCATCAAATTTAGTTGAATTAAAGGACGACATAGAAAAAGCAAGTGTAAGGGAGCTTTCGCAAAATGCTATATATGACGAAAATGAAGCAACAGAAAAAAGCAATTATAATACAAAATCAGTATTAAGTTTTACATTTATTTTGGTAGTAATATTTGTAATATTAGGATTATTACCAGCATTTCTTGAAAGTATGAATGAAATGGTAATGATAGTTGGGGCATTGAGCATTATAGTATTAAGCGTATTTAAGGGATTATCACTACGTAAATATGCAAGTAAAATAAATGTATATACTCAAAAAGGTATAGACGAGAGCCAAATGTGGAAAGGTCTAAAAAAATATATGGAAGATTTCTCGATGTTAGATAAAAGAGAAATACCAGAAATCGTAATTTGGGAACAATTTTTAGTATATGCAACAGCTTTTGGAATAGCTGATAAAGTAATAAAACAATTAAAAGCTGTATACAAAGAACTTGGAAGAAGCTTTGAATTTGATGATCCATCTTATGGATATATGTACTTTATGACAAATAACAATTTTACTTCAAGCTTTACAAATTCGATGAGTTCAGCATTTACATCAGCTTATGCATCAAACTACTCATCATCATACTCTTCAGGATCTGGAGGAGGCGGTGGCTTCTCTGGAGGCGGAGGAGGAGGCCGGTGGCCGGAGGTGGCGGCGGCGGTCGATAATTTGTAAAATGTACCAAAGGAATCGGGTCTTTTTGGTACATTTTTCTGATTGGGGACGGTTCTTTTTCCGAAAAAGAACCGTCCCAAATACAAAATTTTGCAAAAAGAAAAGAGGAAAAAATAATGAATGTAAAAATAACAAAAGACATA
>USOM01000091.1 GCA_900556345.1 uncultured Clostridium sp.
CTTTAGAAGAGGCTTGTGAAGTTCACGGAATTGATGTTGAAGAAGTTTTGGAAAAATTGAATGCATAAAATAAAGAATCTATTAGTTTTTGGCTAATAGATTCTTTTATTTTAAATATTTGGTAAATCAAGTGTAACTTTAAATATTTTATCTTTATTTTTTCCATTTATATTTCCAAATACAAAAAATACATTGTCTTTATAATAATCTACACTTTCAATTTCAAATCCAGGAATATTAAATTTATAACTTCCTATATATGCTCCATCAGATTCTCTGTATAAATCTATTGCATTTAATCTATTACTGTATGTAGCTAAAATTATTCCTTTATAAGCCCCTATATCTTGATAGCTTCCTCTTATTCTTGTAATTCTCTTTTCATATTTTAAATTTCCATTCATAACAAATATTGTATTTCCACTTGATATATAATATTTATCAAGGTATTCATCATATGCAATTCCAGTTAAAGGTTTTGAAGAATTTCTTGTTGTTTTATTATAAATTTTCTTGTCCTTAGCTAGATTTCCAACTTTGAAATATGAATATTTATTACTTCCATGTCCTAATGCTACATAAATTTTATTTTCTTTACTATTATATGTCATTCCTCCTGCATGAAGAAAATTATCTATAATGTCATTTACTTTTTTTCCTGTATTTTTATCATATATCCTTAATAAAGTTCTATCATTATATCCTGATCTTATTTTTGCTGCAACAATATAATCTCCTGCAACACACATTGATTGTGCTCCTGTACATCCATTCCCACTTGATACGTGAATAAAACTCTTAACTTCTGCAGATGTTAATTTTTTTAAATATGTAACTTTATTGTATTTTTGAGCTTTTATTTCTTCTCTTTTATTTATATTTACGTCAAATTTTAACTCTCTATTTTCGTATTTTATTGTTACTGTTGATGTTCCAACTTTTTCATTTGAGAATCCTGAACAGCTAACTTTATTATTTGTCATACTTATTAATTTTGAAGAACCATCATCATATGTTACTTTAATCTCTCCACCAGATAAGTCTAGTTCTTCTAAATTTTGTACATAATTTTTCTTTGTTGGCTTTTTATTAATAGTAACATTTATTATTTCTTTATTTTTAGTTGCAGTATTTGTTTGAGTATTGTTCGATGTGTTTTCCTTCTTTTCTGGTAACTTAAAGCATACTTCTCTCCTTGCAGGTTGTCCATTCACTTTATCTTTAGCATAAATTTGTATTCTGTATATTCCATCTTTTGCCTTAAATTTTGATATGTTAAATGTTACAGTAGCATTTCCTTTTTTTAAATTATTTTTAGTAACTACAACTTTCCCATTATTGTTCATATCATACAAAATCAATTTCACAGTACCTGCTAAGTCTCTCGCGGTAAAAGAGACCTTTTTTCCGTCAGTTTTCCAAGACAAAATTCTTGGTGCATAATCTACTGAATATCCCTTACCATTATTCATTATTCTAAAATATGATTTTAAAAATTCTCCACTATTATCTTCTAAGCTTATATAAAATCTTGTAGTTTCTTTATTTAAAAATTCATTTGATAATGTATATATATATGTTTTTGAATTATCAGACTCTGACGTTTCTTTTTTAGTTATTATTTTATCATTATTAGAAATTTCTGTTTTTTTACCATCTGAAGTGACTTTATAGATTTTTATCTTTTCTTCGCTTAACCCATTATAATCTACAAATTTCAAATTTACATCTGTATATTTATTTTTATTTGTTTCGATTGTCATTCTTGGAGCATTATTAAATCCACTAAAATCATCATATGATGCATGAACATTGTTCATAGTATTAAGTAAAATTAATATAAATGCTAATAAAATAACTTTTATGTGTATCTTTTTAATTTTAATCATAGGTATTCCCCCTTTTTTACACAATTATTCCTATTTTATTATAAATTAAAACGCAAAATTTGTCAATTTTTTACAATTTTGGCTTTCTGGTAAAATTGACAACCATATTTTTTTATAATATAATATTTTTAAGTGTTTTATTATGATAAATTTAATTTATCTAATTACTTATATGTTAATAGTAAGGAGGGTCTTACTAGCTATGAATAAAAAAATTTTTTATGCATTTATAAGTCTTATTTTAATGAGTCTAATTAATTGTAAAACTTATGCACAAAATACTGGTTCTGCATCTATTGATGGTTATGCTGTAGAAGTATATAATGATAATATTATTGATGAAGAAGATGATGAAACATCCCCTATTCAAGATATTCTTGTTGAACTTTTAGATTCTAATGATAATACTGTTGCATCTACAAGAACTGATGAAAACGGAAAATATACATTTAATAATGTCGGAAATGGAACATACAAAATACAATACTCTTGGGGAAAAGTTGATGAAAATGAGCTTAATAATGCTACTTCCGAAAATGATGTAAAAAAAATCCAAAATATTTTAAAGTATAATGGCCAAGATTATTATATATATGATGAAAATCAAAGTTCTATATTAGAAAATGACGAATTAAGAGAAGATATTAATTATTATTTTAAATCTTTTTCGTATGATAATACTATAATATTTACTGCTCTTAATATGCAAGTTTCTTCAGATTCAGATTTGAAAAATTTTAAACAATATGCTTTAGATTTGTCTAATTCAACTTATATGACAGGTAAATCCGCACAAGCATTTACAATTGATAATTCTTCTAATCAAATAGAGGGTCCTGTATTAAAACTAATGCAAAGAGATCCATATACTATATCTCCTTCTGTTTCTCTTTTGGAAATGTCTATTACCTTAAATAATGGTAGTGTTATTGATAGTATGTCAACAGATGCTTCAAATCCAGGAGATCTAGTTTCTAGTTTAGATGAAAAAAATACATATGGTTCTAATTTAAAATTAAAATATAATATTTCATTTGATAATGTATCTAACTATAGTTCTTGTTCCAGACTTGCTTTTTTACTATATTTACCTAACAAATTCGACTATAATGAATCATATGGAATTAAAGCTACAGGAATATCTGGAAACAACGAAATTACAGATTTGGCAATTGATAACATAACAACATTTAACTCTGATAATATTGATGATTTAGACGATGTATCTGATGATGTTATTAACTATCTTGCAAAAAACTCTGCTATATATGTTTCTATTGATTTAACTAACCAAGACTTTTCATTATCCCAAGGAGAATCTATAAATGTTACTTTATCTGTAAGTTCTTTATTATCTAAACAAGATAATTTATTATATAATGGAAAAGTTGAAATTATTGAATATGAAAATGATTATAGTAGGCGTCTTCAATATTTTGGAACAGACAAATCCACTACTGATGCCATTGCAGGTAATTTTAATACAAATGAAAGCGATTATATAGAATCAAATAACTGGGCTTCAATTATTCCTCCAACAGGGAAAAACAAAAACTATTTAATGCTAATATTAATTTTTTGTTTACTTGGCATAGTATTTTTAGCTTATTTTAGGCCTATTAGTTACTTAATTACTAAAATTCGAAAAAAAATATAATTTTTTTCAAAAAACTATTGACAAAGCATTTAAAATATAGTATTATAATATCGTTCTGTTTGCGAACAGGCAACAGACGGGCTATTAGCTCAGGTGGTAGAGCACTTGACTTTTAATCAAGTTGTCCCGCGTTCGAGTCGCGGATAGCTCACCAATAGTAGGAAATGAATATTAAAGCAAAATTTAATATTCATTTTTACGTGGCCCCTTGGTCAAGAGGTTAAGACATCGCCCTTTCACGGCGGGGACATGGGTTCAATTCCCGTAGGGGTCACCATTTAAATTTAATATGCCACTTTAGCTCAGCTGGTAGAGCAACTGACTTGTAATCAGTAGGTCGTCCGTTCAAATCGGACAAGTGGCTCCAGTATTGTCAATAGTTTTGAGAAGACTCTTAATTGTTGGCTTTTTTTATATTTAAAAAAGGAGAATCAAACTAAATGGACTCAAAAATAATTCTAATTTCTGGAGCCTCTCGAGGCATAGGAAAACAAACAGCTATAGAACTAACAAAATGCGGATATACTGTAATTGCTGGCTACAATAAATCCGAGCAATCAGCAAAAGAACTACAAAAAGAATATAATATAGATATATTCAAAACTGATATATCAAACAGCTCAGAAATAAAAAAATTAACTGATTATGTATTAAATAAATACAAAAAAATAGATGTCTTAATAAATAATGCTGGAATTTCACAAACAAAAATGTTCACAGATATAACAGATGACGACTGGAATTTAATGATAAATACCAATTTATATTCTTGCTTTAAATTAACACAAAACTGTCTTACTAACATGATACATAATAAATCAGGTTGTATAATAAATATTTCCTCAATGTGGGGACAAGTAGGCGCTTCTTGTGAAAGTTTGTATTCTATTACTAAAGCAGGAATTGATGCTATGACAAAATCATTAGCAAAAGAATTAGGTCCTTCTGGAATACGAGTAAATTCAATTGCTCCTGGCTTTATAGATACAGATATGAATAAATGTTACACAAAAGAGGATGTACAAAATATAATAAATGATACCCCCCTTGAAAAAATTGGCCAAGCAAGTGATATTTCTAAATGTATAAAATGGCTAATTGAAGATAATTTTACAACAGGACAAATTATTCCTGTAAATGGTGGTTTAATTATAAATTAAAAAACATTAAAATGGTTGAATCTTTAAAATCAGTAGATTAGTTAAATAAATGAAATGTTATATTAAAAAGAAAGTTAAAAAACTTTTTCAAAACATAACATTTCATTTTTATTTTAAAAGAGAACTAAATCAACCCACATTTCAAAAGAATCTGTATA
>USOM01000092.1 GCA_900556345.1 uncultured Clostridium sp.
TAAAGCGCAGGTTTGTGTTGCGGATATTGTTCTGCATGGTTTATCCCCTCCTTTTTTCGTATTGATTGATTCAGCAGGTCGTACCGGTGTGGTACTGCTCTGCTGTGTGATAAGCATACGAAAATCGGAGGAAAAAGGCATTGAGGGGAAATTGAACTGGAATTGATAAAAAATAAACTTTTTATTGATAAATAAGTTTAGATACTAACTCTTTTGTCGTTTTGGTTGTTAATTATATTAAAAGTAGAAATATTTTAATAATGAAAGTGTGGGAGAGAAAATGAACAAAAGAAGATACAGCAATCGTAGAAGAAAGAATATTTTACGAGTATTCATTCTTTTAATGACTATCATAATAACCGTTGTAATGTGGAGAACAATAAAAGTCGATGTGCAGGTTGGAGAATTAACATTACCGAAAATTTTGCAGTCAGAAAAGTCCTTTGCAGACACTTCGGGTGAATGGAATCTTATTTTGGTCGATCGAAATCATTATATTCCAAATAATTATCAAGTAGAATTGACAGAATTATCGAATGGTAAAAAAGTAGATTCACGGATTTATCCAGAATTACAACAAATGTTTAATGATGCAAGAGCTGAGGGGCTGGCACTGTTTGTTAGAGAAGGATATCGAACAACAGAAGAACAACAAAAAATTATGGACGAGAAAATCAATGAATATGAAAAACAAGGATATTCTGCGAAAGAAGCAAAAAAAAGAGCCGAGAAATATGTTGCAATTCCCGATACAAGCGAACACCAATTAGGACTGAGTGTTGATATTAATGCGGATACCGACAAATGTTCTTCTGAAAAAGTATATCAATGGTTAGACGAAAATGCATATAAATATGGGTTTGTAAAACGTTACCCGGAAGATAAAACGGATATAACAGGAATTAGTAATGAACCATGGCATTACCGTTATGTTGGAACGACTGTCGCTAAAATAATGAAAGAAGAAAATTTATGTTTGGAAGAATATTTAGAAAAATATAAATAAAAACAAAAGAGAATCCTAACTTTTTTTATAGTAGGATTGTTATATTATATAGAAAACAGAGGAGGCAAATTTGCGAATGGAATACAAAACTGATTCTTTGTTAGTACATCTAGCAAGAGCAGGAGATGAAGATGCGTGTGAAAAACTGGTCAAAAAATATTACTCAAGTATATATCAATATTGTTTGCTACATATCAATGATCCATATGAGGCAGAGGATTTGACACAAGAAGTGTTTACACGTTTCTTTTCCAATTTATATAGATATAAAGAATGTGGAAAAGTTAAGAATTATCTTTATACAATTGCCGGAAATACCGTTAAAAATTATTACAAAAAGAAAAAAGATATTCCATCAGAGGAACTGCTAAAATCAGGGGACTGTAGTAAAAATTATGTAGAAGAGCTAGGAGTCCGATTAACTATTGAACAGGCAGTGAGAAAGTTACCGGAAGAAATTAGAGAAACGGCAGTTTTATATTTTTTTCAAGAATTGAAACAAAGAGAAATTGCAGAATTACTTCACATAAAACTTTCGCTTGTAAAATATCGAATTGGAAGAGCAAAAGAACTTTTGATGAAAGAGTTGGAGGTGAAAAACTATGATGAAATATAAGCAACAAATAAAGGAATATAAAGAGGAGATTGAAAAAAAATATGTGAGGATTGAAGCAGAAAACAGAACAGTAAAAGCATGTCAGAATATTTTGTCAGAGTCAATTTTATCGAAACAATCGCATAGAACATCTTATTTTGAATTTTTGTATGAGCAGACAAAATTCATAAAAAAAAGATGGTGGATTTTACAAGGTTGTATTCTTATGTGTCTATGGATATGGTTGAGTAATTATACGTCAGACATAAAAGATATGATGAGGATTATGGGAATATCTGCCACAATATTTGTGGTTCTGATTGTCCCGGAAATTTGGAAAAACAGAAGAAATGGTGCGATTGAAATTGAGCAGGCGTCTTATTACACACTGCGTCAGATTTGTACAGCAAGAATGTTAATGTTTGGAGTAGTGGATCTGGTGATCGTTATGGTGTTTTTGGCAATTACATATCAAACAACAATACTCTCGTTAAGTGATTTGGTGGTTAATTTTTTGCTTCCGGTAAATGTTTCATGTTGTATATGTTTTCGTGTATTGTACAGCAGATGGGAAAAATCAGAATATATAGCAGTGCTTTCTTGTCTGGTATGGGTTGGTTTATGGATGATGATTGTTGCAAATGATGTTATTTATCAGAAAATTGTAACTCCGGTATGGGTGGCTATGCTGATATTGACTTTTGTATATTTTGTCTTTTGTGTTCAGAAGTCATTAGTATTTGATGAAAAAATTTTGGAGGATTACACGTATGAAATTAGAATTTAAAAATGTAACAAAACAATACGGAGAAGTAAATGCTGTTAATAAAGTGAATTGTGTTATGGAAAAAGGAATTTATGGACTGCTTGGAGTAAATGGAGCAGGAAAGACCACATTAATGCGTATGCTTTGTACGATTGTTCAACTATCAGAAGGACAAATATTATGGAATGGTAAAGATATATGGAAACTAGGAGGTGAATACCGAGAAGTTCTGGGATATTTACCACAGGATTTTGGATATTATCCAGATTTGACCGTATATGATTATATGATGTACATTTCTTCTATAAAAGGGTTAAAAATGCCGTTTGCCAGAAAAAAAGTGAAGCAATTATTAAATCAAGTAGGAATGGAAAAATTTAGTAAAAGAAAAATGAAGAATTTGTCTGGAGGAATGGTTAGACGTGTAGGAATAGCACAGGCGATGTTAAACGATCCGCAAATTCTTGTCCTGGACGAACCTACCGCTGGATTAGACCCGAATGAAAGAATACGTTTTCGTAATTTAATTAGTGAATTGTCGGAAGAACGTTTGGTGCTCTTGTCTACACATATTGTATCGGATATTGAGTACATTGCGAATAACATTATGTTAATGAAAGATGGAGAACTTTTTTATGCAGGTACTGCGGAAGATTTAGTATCTTCTATGAAAGAAAAGGTATGGCAATGTAATGTTTCGAGAAGTATGATAGACAAATATATGAATGAATATTTGGTTGGAAATATAAAAACAACAAAAACCGGAGCAGAGCTTAGAATTATTTCAATAGAAAAGCCAACAGAAGATGCTGTGGCTGTAGAAAAAAATCTGGAAGATGCATTTCTATTTTATTTTGGAGAAAAATCGGAGGAAAAACAAGATGCTTAAATTAGAATTAAAACGAATTTTTTCAAAGAAAATTAATGTATTTGCAATCGGATTGGCATTGATACTTGCTGTCATTTTTAGCGGATTTGCAGTTACAAGTAATCGCTATGTGGATGAGAATGGAAATGCTAGTACTGGAATTATGGCAACAAGAAAACTTACAGATAACAGACGAGCATGGAAAGGTACATTGACAGAAGATGAACTTGGAAAAGTTATAGAACAAAATAAAAATGCGGTGACACAATCCTCAGAAGAAAATGCAATTTACGGAACGACATTGCAACCGATAGATGATATTAGGAGTTTTATAATATCGGTATTAACACCAGATTCAGAATATGATGAAAGTGTTCTGAATCAAATTACAGAAGAAAATATACAAGAGTTCTATGACACTTATCATAAAAATATGGAAAAGATGGCAGAAGAATATGGAAAGACTGCTGTTCAGAAAAAATACTTGGAAAAGAAATATAATGAAATAAAATTACCAGTAGAATACGAATCTTATAGTTCATGGGATACTATGATTATGTATGTAGAAACGTATTCTATTATTCTGGCAATCATAGTTGGTTTTATTTGTGCTGGAATATTTGCAGATGATTTTCAGACAAAAGCAGATGCAGTATTTTTCTCTACAAAGTATGGACGTACAAAAGCTGTTAAAACAAAAATACTGGCAGGAATAGTTACGACAGTTATGATTTATTGTATGGGAATTATATTACTTAGTGTGATTTGTTTTGGAATTATGGGAACCAGTGGTATGAATACACCTTATCAAATGTATCAGGCGTATAGTATTTACATTATGTCATATGGACAATACTATTTGTTGACAGTTGTATGTGGATTTATAGCCAGTATGCTGGCGGCTGTAGTGTCTATGTTAGTAGCGGCTAAAATGCATACAATTAGTGTCGCTGTTTGCATTCCGTTCTTTTTATATTGCTTATTGCCATTTATAGGACGGGCACTTTCTGGGTATACAACGCTTTTCAATTTGATACCAACAATTTTGACAAATGTACAGGCAAGTGTAAAAGTCCCACTTATTTATCAGATTGGGAATTGTGTATTTCGACAAATTCCGCTTGTAATGGTAATGTATACCGTGATGGCAATAGCCTTACTGCCTTTTATTTATAAGAGTTTTCGCAGATACGGAAATAAGTAAAAATTGTATTCATACTCATGAAAAACAAAGTAAGTAAAATATTTTCTGGAAAAATCAAGCATAATTTAAAGATTTAAGGCGGGCAAGTTGCCCGCCTTAAATTGCACGTATTATGTTAAAAGACCAGATAGAGTTTTTCCAATGGAAAATCCAATCTGTGGATATAACTCCTGAATCTCCTGATATTTTGCTTTAATCATTTCAAGTTCATCAGCCCAGATCTTTTCATATATTTTGAAAGCTCTTTTAAAATGTGTTTT
>USOM01000093.1 GCA_900556345.1 uncultured Clostridium sp.
GGATCAACATGCAGCACATGAAAGAATAATGTATGAAAAAGTAAAAAAGAATTTCTTTAATCAAGCAGGAGAAAAGGCATCACAGTTATTACTTCTTCCGGATATAATTACTCTAACACATAAGGAAATGGACATAGCAAAAGACAATATGGCAATGTTTAGACAAGCAGGATTTATCTTGGAAGAATTTGGTGAAAATACTATAAAATTATCAGGAGTTCCTGATGTATGTGTAGACTTAGATACAGAAGAATTGTTTAAGGAAACTTTAGATGAAATAAATACAGTTGCAAGAACAGCTAAACAAGAAAAAGAAGAAAAATTTTTAGCAACAGTTGCATGTAAAGCAGCAGTCAAAGCTAATATGCAGCTTACAAAAGAGGAAGTTGATAGTTTAATGGGAGAGCTTTTAAAGCTTCCAAACCCATTTACTTGTCCACATGGTAGACCTACTGTAATAAAGATGTCTAAGTATGAAATTGAGAGGAAATTTGCAAGAAAATAGGGATTTCAAGAAATATATTGAAATATATAATATTTTATGTTAATATAATATTAACTTGTCAATTAATATTTAGCAGAAAAGGAGAAATTCTATGAAGGAAATGATTTTAGGAATAATTCTAGGAGTTTTAGCAGTGGTTGCTATGCTCTCAATTCCACTGTTAATATTAACGGTTGGTTGGATCATTTAAAAAACAAAACCCTGTACCAGTTTATTAAGGTATAGGGTTTTATTTTAGGACTAATATTTTTGAATAATTAACCTTGAAAACTAATATAAAATATTGTATAATAAAAAAGACTTGGGGGTGTAATGGTTTCGACACTATACAAGAAAGATAAAAAGCGAGTAGTGGATGGTTGCTTCGGCCACTATAAAAAAGCAAAAATAAAAATAAACGCTGATAATACAGAATTAGCATACGCTGCCTAGTCGCGGTGTCGCCTTGTCTTATGTTCCTACGCATAAAATAAAGGTGTTATATTTGTAGGAAACAAATCTATTAAGTGCTTTGGTAATAGAGGGTATAAAAAAGCTATATTTAATTTAAGCACGTTTGCTTGCGTAAATTAAATGAATAAAAATAGCAAACTGCACTCGGAGAAATTTATGTGGAATGTATAGTGGACAGGAGTTCGACTCTCCTCACCTCCACCAAAATTATTAATTCTAACTCTTAATGGGTTAGAATTTTTATATAGAGAAAACTTAAGTTTACGGAATATCATTAATTCAAATCAATGACAGATGTATAGATTCCAATTTGGAACCTTAATTTAATCAAAAAAATTTATTACCTAAAAGCTTCAAAATATCTTAAAAAACAACCTTTACAAATCCTCCAAAATGGTGTAATATAAAAGCGGAAAAATAACAATAATAAAAAATACAACCTAAATCAGGAAGGATGAAAAAAATGAGAATATTAGAAACAAAGTCAGACGAAGAAGAATACACAAGATTTTTAGAAAGCAATGAAAGATGCAACTTTCAACAATCACTAGAATGGGCAAAAGTAAAAACAAGTTGGAAAAGAGAAGTAATATTAGCAGAAGACAGTAGCAAAAAAATAATAGGATCACTTATGGTATGGATAAGAAAAATACCAATATTTGGAAATATAATGTACTCAGCAAGAGGACCAGTATGTGATGTACATAATATAGAAGTACTAAAACAACTAACAGAAGGAGCAAAACTACTTGCAAAAAAATATAATGCAATAGTACTAAGAATAGAGCCAGATATAAAAAGTGATGACACATCATTTAGAAATATAATGTTAGAATTAGGATATTCGATAAAAGACGATGCCAAAAACTTTAGAGAAGAAATACAACCACGTTATGTATTTAGACTAGATACAAAAGGAAAAACAGAGGACGAAATATTTAAAAACTTTCACTCAAAAACAAGATACAATATACGTTTAGCAACAAAAAAGGGAGTAACTGTAAAGACAGGAACAAGAGAAGATCTAAAAGACTTCCACAAAATAATGGTAACAACAGGTTTAAGAGATGGATTTATAACAAGACCATTAGAATATTTTGAAAGAATGTATGACTGCTTAGGACCAGACCACATGAAAATATTAATGGCATATTACGAAGGAAAACCAATATCTGGAGTAATACCAATAATGTATGGAAACAAAACTTGGTATCTATATGGTGCAAGTAGCAATGAACACAGAAATTTAATGCCAAATTACTTATTACAATGGGAAATGATAAAAATTGCCTTAGATAGAAAAAGTGATATATATGACCTAAGAGGAGTTCCAGGAATAGCAGACAACAGTAATGGACTATTTAGATTTAAAAAAGGATTTGGAGCAGAATATACAGAATTTATAGGAGAAGTTTACATTCCATTTAAACCTTTAACATACAAAATGTATAAAATTTCAGAAAAAATATTTAGAAATGCAAGAGCATTAAAACTAAAATTTAAAAAGAAATAGGTGGAGGAATATAAATGAAATCACTTGTAATAAATAGAGAAGATTTGAAACATAATATAAGAAAAATAAAAGAAATAGCAAAAGATACAGGAAGGCTAGATAATCATAAGCCGATAAAAATAATAGCAGTTGTAAAAGGAAATGGTTATGGATTAGGGTTAATTCCATATTCAAAATTTTTAATAGATAATGGAATAGACTTTCTTGCAGTATCAACAGTAGAAGAAGCGGTAAAATTAAGAGAAGCAGGCTTGCAAGCAAGAATACTAATGCTTTCTTCAACAGCAATAAAAAAAGAAATAGAGCTATTAGTAGAAAATGACATAATAATAACAATTGGCTCAAAAGAAGCGTTAGATGTAGCAGAAACAGTTGCAAAAGGAAAAAACAAACAAGTAAAAGCACATCTAAAAATAGATACAGGCTTTGGAAGATATGGTTTTATATATAGTAAAAAACAAGAAATGTTAGAGTCTTTAAAAAATATGAAAAATGTTCAAATAGAAGGCACATTTTCACATTTTTCACTAGCATTTTACGAGAAAAATGAGTATTCAGAAGAACAATTTAAACGTTTTATGGATGTTATAGAATTTCTAAAAGAAAACAATATAGAAACAGGAATGTTACACATCTGTAATTCATCAGCATTTTTAAAATTCAAGCATATGAGACTAAATGCAGTAAGGGTAGGTTCAGCATTTTTAGGAAGGCTTGCTATTCCAAATATTTATGGACTAAAAAAAATAGCATATCTAAAATCAAATGTAGCTGAAATAAAAGAGCTACCAGAAAAATACAATGTTGGATACTCAAATTCATTTACAACAAAAAAGTCAACCAAAATAGCACTTGTACCAGTACGGATATGCAGATGGATATAATGTAAGAGAGCAAAGAGATATGTTCAGAAAAATAGATAGATTACGTTATATTGTAAGAGACATAAAAGATGCCTTTAAAGATAAATCACTATATGTGAATATATTGTGTAAAGACAACCAAGAAAAACAATATAAAAGATGTAAAGTCTTAGGAAGAATAGGAATGTATCACATAAGTGTTGATGTAACTGGAAAAGATGTACAAGTAGGTAGTGAGGTAAAATTAGATGTAAGCCCTATGTTTGTAGACAGCAGTATACGAAGGGAGTATATATAGTGGAAAGCAATCAATCAAAAAAAGAACAATTTTTAAAATTAAACTTTTTCAAAAAAATATGGTATTCGATAACTAAATTTGAAAAATACCCAGAACTTGCAGCATTAGGTGTAAAAAGAGCTTTAATATATTTTACAGAATTAATAGTAATATTTTGTGTGATATATACAGGAAGCTATGTGTATTATGTGCAAAAAGTAGAAACATTTGAAGAAGAAAATTTATCATTTTCACAAAAAGTAATAAAAACTATGATAAAGGAAACTGGAAGCGAAAATGAACAAATAAATCAAGCTTTAGAAATTGCAGATAACTATTCTGGACCATCAATGGTAGGAGCATTATTTGTAAGTGCATTTATATCATTTGGGATAGCAATATTCTTAGATGTATTTACCTTATCGGTTTTTGGATTATTTACCTGTTTAATTGCAAAAATAAAAATGAATTACAAAGCAGTTTTTAATATGTCGGTATATGCTATAACTCTGTCATTAATATTAAGAACAATATATGTGGTTGTAACGATGCTAACAAGTTTTGAAATAAAATATTTTGATGTAATGTATGTAGCAGTTGCATATATAAGTCTAGCTGCAGCAATATTTTTAATAAAATCAGATGTAATAAAACAACATTTAGAATTAATGAAAATAATTGAAGAAGGAAAAGAAAAAATAGAACAAACAATAGTAATACCAAGAAAAAAAGATGACGAAGAGAAAAAAGAAAACAAAGATGGTGACAAAGAAGAAAAGAAAGAGGATGAAAAAGAAACAGAAGGACAAGGCTCAAATGCATAAATAAAAGGCAAATATGAAAGGAAGAATTATTAATGAAAAAAGATAATGATAAAAACGGAAAAAATAATGGTCAGAATTTTCTAGTTGGAATATTAATATTAGCAATTATTTCTTGTATAATAACAGTATTAATATATAGTTTAAATTCAAAGCCAAAAGAAGATGACAAAACCATAAGTTATACAGATTTAATAAAACAAATTTCAGATGGAAATATAAAAAAAGTAGAAATGACAACAGGTTCAACATCTATTAA
>USOM01000094.1 GCA_900556345.1 uncultured Clostridium sp.
TTAATTCAACAATTTTCTTTCCCAAGAAATTGTCACTAAATGGATTTATATAGCTTATCAAAGTACCTAAAAAATCCCATAATTTTAGCAATATAAAGTTGTCACTAAATGGATTCAAATAACTAAGCATTTCTTTTATTGTTTCAAAGATATTTTTGTTAGTTTTATTATTTTCCTCTAATTGGTCATTTTGCTTTTTTTGTTGTTCTTGCTGCAGCTGCTCATAAGTAAAACTATCTGATGTTGAAACACCCAAACCATCATAAGCATTTTCGATTTTTGTATAATCTATAAGGTTGTACGAATGGTCCAAACTGGTTGCTGATGAAGATAATAAAAAATAATATATTTTATTATTTTCTAATTCAAATTGATATTTCGGTATAGTATAACCAGGATGATCTGGGTCATTATTATAATAACTTGTAAAAAAATCTAATCCGAATACTTTGTCATTGTAATAATATACTGTATTTCCATCGCCTAAGTCCACAGTAGTTGCGACTTCTAATCTATGTAGATATAAACGTTCTTTACTGTCATAATCATTAAGAAAAATAGCCATACTATCAAAGTCAAGTTTAGATATTTTATCTTTGTTTTGTATTTCTGGTGATATAAATTCAGGTTCAGGTTGACCAGGATAAACAATTTCATTAGTTTTTCCGTCATAAACATCACAATTGGAATCAGCTAAATAATTTTTAATTTCAGTTGGAAATTCTTTTGAATTATTTAACCCTGCGGGTAAAGACGTAGAAATTCCACCATAATTAAATTCAGTTACATTTGAAAAATCCCAACCTTTTTCCTTATAACCTTCACAATAACGAATAGATTGAGAGCTAGAGGTACTTGTAATAGAAATGTCATTATAAACATTGTTACTATATCTTATAACAATTTTAAGTGGTTCGTCTGAAAAAAATAAACGAGCAGATGCCCAGTAACCAGACCAGTAAACATAAATAACATGATATTTTGCATTATCATATATTTCAGGGGTTATGATAGGATTATTTGGAAATCGTTCACAAGTATAACTCGCAGCATGAACGGAAGTAGTAAAAAAACTCATAAATATAAAAATACTAATTAAAATACAAGCAAAAAATCGTTTCATAAATACTATCACCTACACTTTCTTTATCATATTGCGTAAAACAGAGCAAATGAATATTAAAGCAATTAAAAATGAAATCAACTGAAAATATGTATTTTGTTGTTGATGACACGCGATAATTGTATCTTGTTTATCAAGCAATTGGTTTTGCTGTACAATGATTTCACTCTGATGTGTATCAATTGAATTCAATTTATCTAACACATTTTGGTAATAACTGTCATAATAGTAGTCAGTAACCATAATATCATTAGAATTTTGAGTACTGTCCTGAGAATTTTCATTATTTTCTTGATTTTCCTTTGTGATATTCTCAGTATTTTCATTAGATTGTTGATTAGTATATAAAACATTTTCATCCATTAAAATCCCCCTCCACGCCATTTAGGAAATGCAAAACCTAAAAACATATTTACAAGCCTTTCAGCAAAAGTACAAATTATACCGATTGGTAGTGCATTTTTTACTACTTCGGCTACTAAATCAATGATTGTTTGATAATCCATTTATACGCACCTCCTCGTTTTTGTTATATATATCTTGTCTGGCAACTCCTTGCCATTCTTTCCTATACCTTTTCATTTTTGCATAAGTATCATAAGAATCGTAAAGTTCTGGTCTATGAAACCATAAGAATTTGCGAATAATTTCTGCGTTTAATTTTCCGTTATCTTCTGTTGCTGTTTTTCCATTAATAACTTTGTTATATTGAATACAACCTAAAAAATTTCTGCATATAACAACAGTATCTATTTGTTCCCTAAGTGGCTTTGCTAAACGCATATAAACTTGAGATGTACCAACTATATGCTTACGTTGTTTTCTTTGCTGCGAAACCTCCACCATAATTTCGATTGGTATGTTTTTACTCTCTAATGAATTAAATTCTAAATGTATCTCATCAATTAAATAAAGTACACCTTCCATACCATTTGAAAGCTCTTTTATACAATCTAGCCCATCATAAGCAATGACTATTTTAATATCTTGTATTTTTTCAATTTCTGTTTTTGTATCCCCTTGATTTTCTGTTAAAGTAACACGACGAACGCAAGTATTATCTTCTAGCAAATAATATTCTACAATTGTGACCGTTTCACTTAAATGATAATATTTGTAATAACAATTTACTGGAAATTCCTTGATTGAAACATTTGTGCAAAATACGCAATCCTCATATAATTTATTTACTTTGATTGAATATTGAACCGCTGAAAGAGTCTTCCCTGCTCCCTGCTCTGCACAGAAAACTAATAACCCTGCTGGATCAAAATATGTTGGATGTTCTTTCGCAAATTCTCTTTTATAATTTACACATCTAAATATATTGAATAAATTGTGTGAACCACTTAATGTGTCTAAAATATCCATTTTTTCCCCTCCTTAATAAAAATAAAAACAGGAAACTCAAAAATGTAGTTTCCTGTTGTACTATCTTGCTATATTTTGATTTTACCTCTTGTAACAGCTGCTGTAAAGATAGATTTAAGCTTTCTAGCACCAAACCACATTAAAACGAAAGTCATACCAACACCAACGATTGCTGCTAAAACAGTAACAATTTGACCTGGTGTAATAGAACTTGTCATTGCAGTGATTAATGGTTGTAATGTTGTAGCCATTGTATCCATTGCAGTTCCTCCTTCTTCCATAGGACATACCTCCCTTAATTTTTTATAAAACCGCTGACTATCTTATAAGTGCAGCAGGAATTACCCTAACATTAGAACCGAAAAAAACAATTTCAAATTCCATAATTATTTCCTCATATAACTTCTTTTGAGCTAATTCAGCTACAAGTGGACTATCTAAAGGTATTTTAAAGTTTCTTTCATAAACACCTTTATCAGTTGTTTCATCTAATTTTAATTGATAACTTGCATTATAATTTACAACTCTACCATTTGTTGTAAAAGTTCCTCCATCTTTTTGTGTTAATCCTCTAAATTTGAATTTTCCTTGACATTTCATAATTTTTCATTTCCTTTCTTTTATTTATTTTTTAAATTATTAATTAATTTTCCAGTTCTTTGAATTTCGTCTACAAGCTGAGATAATATAACAGATTGAAAAGGTTTCTTTTTCTTTACTTGTTTATATCCAGCTTCAAGTGTTTTCTTGTATGCGTCTAATATGTCTATAATATCTTTTTGTTCACGATTTGTAATATAAATAATTTGTTCTTGATTTTCCATTTAATCACCATACTTTCTCAATTCTTCAAGCATTAATTTTAAGGTTTCATTTTCTGCATTAAAACAGGCTTCCATTGAAGTTGTAAGAAAATGAGTATCAATAAATAAGTTATTATCATAAATCTTTGAATTTATACATTTAGTTAATAAATAAGCTTCATATGTTTTTAATTCGTAATTACCTAATACATATTTTTTATTTCCCATATTTTTCCCCTCTCTCTGCTAATCAGGGGAAATGATTAACAGATTAAACTAGTTTACTGACATCAATGTCAGTGATTAAATAATAGCAAAAACTGACACGGATGTCAAGGGCAAATTTAAAAAAATATTGTAAAATAGTTAAGGTGATAAAAATGTTGAAAAATGAAAGAATTTTAAAAGGAAAAACACAAGAACAACTTGCAGAAGAAACAGGAATAGACCCAAGAACAATACTAAGAATAGAAAAAGGTACATCAATTCCTAAAATAGATACATACGCTAAAATTGTGGTAGCACTTGAAATGACAAACGAAGAAATAGGACAAAACATAAGAAAAATAGCCCTAAAATAAAAAATAAGATAGCTACCAACTACCTTATTCCATACACCTGAAAGGAGGTGCACTATATGTTAAAAAATTTAAAAAATTGTATTATAACAGTTATTATAACACTTTTTTCTGTAATTGCAATAGCTTTAATTTGGAAAATTGCCTTTAAAATAGACCTAATACCCCTATTTCTAGCACTTATCGGTATAAAATAAAAAATTTGACATATAATAAAATATGTGCTATTATAGAAAGTGCTTAAGCAAGTATGATTTCAAAGCATAATAAAAACCCAGTGAGTGCAATTCACTGGGTTCTTGCTATTTATGTAAATTTTTTATAATTTCTATTACTAGAAGAATTATATCAATTACAATAGCAATACTCTTAAGTATGATTTCTAATAGCATATAACTTGCCTCCTTCCTGCCACTAAGCAAGTCGGCAACAAATACTATAAACTATTTGTCTAATTTTGTCAAATAGTTTTTTATTGGTTGTTTAGGGGGCTATCCCCCTCTTGTGTCTTTCTCATAAGATTATCTAGCTCCTTACGTCGCAGATAATCTAATGAGGGAGGCACAACCCCCGCATATCGGAGCTATTTCATAGTAGCTTATTCTCTAATGAAATATATTCTGATTTGTGCCAGACGGAAATTATTTGTCTTATAATTAAAGCAAAAATAGCTCAGATTTTTACCAGGATAAAATCTAAGCTATTTTTATAATAATTTTAATATTTTTATCATTTAATATATTTTCAAGCTTTAAACTTTGATTTTGTGCAATGTTATATATCGAATTATTTAGTTG
>USOM01000095.1 GCA_900556345.1 uncultured Clostridium sp.
AAACTTCTTGTTGCTCTGCTGAAACAATGATTATGATTTCTCATGCTGCTACACTTTTAAAACACCTATGAACACAGGCTCTGAATTAACTCCGTCTTATCTACATAAATTTGAGAGTGATTGACAGCATTATAAAAGTCTGTATGATTCGGATTGAAGTAAATTCCCATTCTATGCCCTCCTTGCTGTGTCATCGTTCCATTATTGTTATTATATCATAAAAATAATGGAAAAGCAACGAAATTTCTTTCTGCATGAAAAAAGCCGCTTCCCTGTATCTTGTAGATACGCAGGGAAGTAGCTTTTGATTTAGAATATATGGTTATTCTTGGTATACTAAGATGGATTTATATTGACAAATTGAATAAAGTGTGTTATACTAATTATATACTATGAAATTAAAATTTCTACGCAAATTATTGTCATTGAAGCAAATTAATATGCAGTTAGAAAAGGAGTTTTTAATTATGGAAGTGAAGCCCACTAATTTTTGCTTTGATAAAAGACTATATTCAAAAGAAGCACTGATGAAAGCTGCTTATCGTTTCACAGATATGTTTTATATTCATTTGTCTATACAAGGAGATAACTATATTGTATCGCTATTGCCGAAACATTCTGGAACTATTTCTGAAGAAGAGTTTAAAAATGAATTATTGGCACAAATGGTTCGTTCTTATGTTTCGGATCAAACAAAAGAATTGCGAACACTTTTGATGGCACGTGCTTTTTCTTCTTCTATGATTGAGCAAGATGATTTTCAGTTAGATAAGAAAAATGAGAGTATAGAAGAAGAATTTACGCAAGATCAAATTTTAAAGGATTGGTTTGAATTAAATGAGTGATTTATATTTACCAAAAGAATTATACCCCTATGAGGCTATTTTAAATACCAAAAATGCTTTTCAACAGATTGCCCATATTACGATGGAACAAACAGAAGAGATTTGGATATGTCATTTTAGAATGTGTAATAATTATCCACTCGATATTACAATGATGGAGTTTGAAAATTACATCATTGACTATATAAATTCGGAGAAGATCTATGCAAATACTTAATTTTGTTTTAATATCCATCTGCTTTATTATCTGTTTTATCTGTGCAATTACTGATATAAAATACGGAAAAATAAAAAATATTGTAATTTTCCCATCTATACTAATTGCATTTTCGCTAAATTTAATCTTGAGCATTTATCAGGGATTGACATTTATATTTCTCATAAATGTTCTTATGATGAGCATTGTATCTTTCATTCTGTACGTTTTTCATTTTTGGGGAGCAGGGGATAGTAAATTTTTATTTTTTATTGTAGCCAGTGTTCCACCAACCTTCTATTATAATCGTTTAATGGGAATATTCCCGTCTATTTCAATTTTAATTTCCATATTTTTAGTTGCACTTTTTTATGTTGCAATCGAAAGCATCATTATTCTATTTTTTAAAAAAGAGAAAAATCCATATAAATTAAAGTGGAACTGGAAATCATTCATTTTTTCTTATTTGCAAGGATTAATTGGCATTACTGCCATAAATCAAATTTTATTTTTTTGCCTTCCTAATTTTTATGAGAAAAATTGGTATTGTATAATGCTTCTCAATTTTTTTGTTGTTATGAAATTATCGGAATTACAATGGAAGGGAAAAGAAATTTGGATTTTTGTAATGGGCATAATAGAGGTTATTGTTACAGTCCTTACTTCTTACAAGAAGCGATTTACAAGCATAGATGGAAAAATGCCGATCATTTTTTTGCTGGTTTTGATTTTTAAGCTATATATTGATCGATTCAATTACAAAATTGTACCAGTGGAAAAATTGCGAGATGGTATGGTTTTAGATACACCTTCTTCTGCTCTTTTTCAAGAATCTTCTATAGAAGGATTACCATCTATTTCTACAGAAGATCTGAGATCTAAGCTCTCTATAAAAGAAATTTCTGCCATTCTACAATGGAGTAAAACGGAAAATGGGAAATCCGAACTTGTAATTGTAAAAAAGTTGCCCTTTGGATTGTTTCTGGCAGTTGGAACGATTTTATTTATCGCAGAAGGAATTATAAGAAAATGATGAGAATAATCAATTATCAGGGTGTAGAGCAGCTTGCTGTATTTGTCACGGAACAATCAGAAGTTGAAATGCATCTTTCACAGAATAAAAATGTAATTTTTTTAAAAGGTACAACTTTATATCTGTTCCAGAAATTAGAAGTTTCCAAATATCTAATCTCAAATGAAAATTGTACCTTGCAGAATGGGGATGTTGTTCTCATTTTAAAAAATGGGAGGATTCAAAAGGAATTTTCAGCTTCTATAGCATCTCAAACAATTGTCACTACCAATCAGTGCAATTCTAACTGTATCATGTGTCCATATGCAGAGTCTGTTCGAAAGAAATCAAAAATTCCAAATACAGAATATTTATTAGAATTTGTGCGATATTTACCCGCTCATACCAAACATCTTGTTGTTACTGGGGGAGAACCGACACTTGCTCAACCGGGATTTTTTTCTATGATGTTAGATATAAAAAACCGATTTCCGGATATACAATGTCTGTTGCTTACCAATGGACGAACATTTGCAATTAAAAAAATGGCACAACTTGCAAAGCAGACGTTTCCAGCAGATACACTTCCAGCCATTCCAATTTATTCTGCACATTCCAATATTCATGATACCATTACACAGGCACAAGGTAGTTTAAAACAGGCAGTAAATGGAATTCAACATCTATTGGAATTGCAATTTCCAATAGAAATTCGGGTAGTGGTTTCTAAATTGAATCTTTCTGAAATAACAGATTTAGCAAGATTTCTTACGCATACTTTACCATCTATTTCAGTAGTAAATCTAATGGCAACGGAAATGTGTGGGAATGCAGCAATTCATAGAAAAGATGTTTGGATAGACTATCAGACTGCTTTTCAAAGTTGTATTCCAGGAATTGAGATGTTAATTGCAAATGGGATTAATGTTGGACTATATAATTTTCCGCTTTGTAGTGTTCCAAAAGCATATTGGGGACTTTATAAAAAGAGTATTTCTGAATATAAAATTCGTTATGCTCCAATTTGTGAAACTTGCAGAATGAAAAATCTTTGTGGTGGTGTTTTCCAATCTGCTCTTTCTCTTGCCGCCCAGAATTTTAAACCATTTTATGAGGAATTATAGAAATGATAAATTACTTCAATTTTAAGCAGATGGACAATCGCTTTCTGATTACAAATGATTTTGGAAATTATAGCTTTTTGACAAATAAACAATTTTATAATCTTTTAAAAGATCAGATGGATCCATCAGATGATGACGAGAAAAAAACGGAATTGATAGAAAAAGGTTTTATAGGAATACATGGACAAGAACAATTTTTAACACAACACGCAAACAAATTGATCGATATGAAATCGTATCTTTTTCATGCTCCATCTCTTCATATTTTTGTTGTGACAACCGCTTGTAATGGGGATTGTGTATATTGTCAGGCACAGTCTCATCATACTGGTACAGGATTGATGATGGAAAAAGAAACGGCTGAAAAGGCAATTGATTTGGTGTTATCATCTCCATCTCCTTATATTACAATTGAATTTCAAGGTGGAGAGCCATTATTGAATTTCGATCTTATCCGATTTGTTGTAGAAACAGTGGAACAAAAACAGACCCATAAAAAAATTAATTTTAGTATTGTATCCAATTTAACGAAAATCACAGAAGAAATGATTACGTTTTTTCAAGAACATCAAATTAGTATTTCTACTTCTTTGGATGGAAATGCGGATATTCAAAATTATAATCGTCCTATGAAAAATCGGCAAGTTGCCATGTATCCCGGAACTATTTCTGGTATTCAAAAAATACAAGCACATCATGTCCCAATTGGAGCAATTCAAACAACAACCGCATACAGCCTTACAAAGGCGGATGAAATTGTAGATCAGTATGTTTCTCTTCATTTAAACAGCATTTTTATTCGACCATTAACGCCATTAGGAATGGCATATGAACAATGGAATCAGATTGGATATGATGCAGAACAATTTAAAGATTTTTATCAACAATGCATGCTTAAAATTTTAGCATACAATAAAAATGGTTATTTTTTAGTGGAAGGGCATGCTCGTATATTTTTAAAGAAGATTCTATTGCAGTGTGCAGAAAATTATATGGAGTTGCGATCTCCTTGCGGAGCAGGATTAGGGCAGATGGCCTATTATCCTAATGGAGATATTTATACTTGTGATGAGGCACGCATGTTGGCAGAAATGGGAAATCATGCATTTAAAATGGGGAATGTTGCAACTGCAACCTACCAAAATTTGATTTCCAGCAATGCTTGCAGTGTTGTTTGCAAGTATTCTATTTTAGAAAGTTTACCCTCTTGTCATCAATGTGTGTATCAACCTTATTGCGGAGTTTGTCCGGTGATTAGCTATGCAGCCTTTCATGATGTAACAGAGAAATACCCCAATCATTATCGTTGTGCGGTATATAAAGGAATATTGGATGTTTTATTTGAATTGATTCAGAGTGAAGAAAATAGAAAAATATTTTTATCATGGATAGAGACCTGCAAATAAAAGTCAACCCCTAAAATTAAAAAAACAGAAAAAATTTTCTG
>USOM01000096.1 GCA_900556345.1 uncultured Clostridium sp.
CTTTAGAATAATCCTTCATAATACCATAAGTAGATAGGTTATCAAATCCTAAACTTAAAATTCTAGAACCCTTAGAGCCTCTTAAAACATCAACAACCATACTACTTCCGAATCGTTCGTTCATTCTTTTTATACAAGAAAGGATTTTTTGCGTTTCAGATGTAATATCAGTAAATTCACTAGTATCTAGGCAATTGCTACAATTACCGCAATTATCAAAAGTAGTCTTTTCACCAAAATATTCTAAAATATATTTTCTTAAACATTTATCCGTATTACAGTAGTTTACCATATCATTTAATTTTTCATATTCCTGATAATGAGCATTTTCTGACGGAATAGATTCTATTAATAGTTTATTGGTAATAATATCACTTCTACTAAAAAGCAAGATACAATCAGCATTTTCACCATCACGTCCACTACGACCTGCTTCTTGATAATAACTTTCTAAGTCTTTAGGCATATTGTAATGAATAACATATCTGATATTTGATTTATCAATTCCCATTCCAAAAGCATTTGTTGCAACCATTATTTTAGTTCTATCAAATGTAAAATCTTCTTGTGATAATCTTCTTTGTTTTTCAGTCATACCACCGTGATATTTTGAAACAGAAAGACCTAAATCGGATAATTTATCAAAAACAGTATCAACATTTTTTCTAGTTAAACAATAAATAATACCAGCCTCATTTTTGTGCTCATCTAAATAAGTTTCTATAAAATCGAATTTATCGAGCGGAGTTTCTACAGAAAATTTAAGATTTTTTCTGTCAAAACCAGTTGTTAAACAATATGGATTTTCTAGATGAAGCAAATTTACTATATCATTTTTTACAAGTTCGGTTGCAGTTGCGGTAAATGCAGAAACAATAGGACGTTTTTTTAGATTTAGAATCATATTTGCAATTTCACAATAACTTGGTCTAAAATCATGTCCCCATTGAGAGACACAGTGTGCTTCATCTATTGTAATCATTGAAATATTTATTTTATTTAGTAAATTCAAAAATGTGTCTGAATTTAACCTTTCCGGTGCAACATATATAATTTTGTAAACATTATGAATTATATTTTCAATTGTTTGTTCATAATTATTATATGAAAGTGTACTATTTATAAAGGTTGCTGGAATTCCTATTTCATTTAAGGAATCAACTTGGTCTTTCATTAAAGAAATTAAAGGAGAAATTACAATAGTAACGCCATTTAAAATCATTGCCGGAACTTGGTAACAAACAGACTTACCAGCACCTGTTGGCATAATTCCCAAAACATCTTCCTTACTTAAAATGTGATCGATTAATTCTTCTTGCCCTGGTCTAAAATTTTCATAACCAAAGTATTTTTTTAGTATATTTTGTGCTTCGTTCAATATTTCAACCTCTTTTCGTTTATTTATAAAGGAATTATAGCATCTTTAAAATGAAAAAACAATCGAAATTTGTCGAATGAAAAATTTTTTCTGATTTGGGACGGTTCTTTTTCGGAAAAAGAACCGTCCCCAATCAGAAAAAAATGTTGAATTTAAAATGATAAATATGATATAATTCTAATATAAAAATATATTTCGAAAGGAAGTAAAAAAATGATAAACGAAATCAAACATCCACTAATCGAACACAAACTAACAATACTAAGAGATAAAAGAACAGGAACAAAAGAATTTAGAGAACTTGCAAGTGAAATTGCAACAATTTTATGTTATGAAGCAATGAAAGACGCAAAACTAGAAGAAGTAGAAATAGAAACACCTTTACAAAAAATAAAAACAGGAAAAATAGATGAAAACAAATATGCATTTGTACCAATTTTAAGAGCAGGAATGGGAATGACAGAAGGAATAGAAAATTTAATACCAAATGCAAAAATAGGAGTTGTAGGATTATATAGAAATGAAGAAACTTTAAAACCAGTAAAATATTACTATAAAGTTCCAAAAGATATAGCAAATAGAACAGTAATATTATTAGATCCAATGCTTGCAACAGGAGGCTCTGCAATTGATGCAATATCTATGCTTAAGGAAGATGGAGTTAAAAATATAAAATTCTTATGTATAATTGCTGCTCCAGAAGGAATAAAAAAGTTAGAAGAAACATATCCTGATGTAGAAGTGTATTGTGCTAAGATTGATGAAAAATTGAATGAAAACGGATATATTTTACCTGGTCTTGGTGATGCGGGTGATAGAATATTTGGAACAAAATAGTGATTTTTTCTGATTGGGGACGGTTCTTTTTCGGAAAAAGAACCGTCCCCAATCAGAAAAGAAGGGAGAAAATATGAAAGTATTACTAATAAATGGAGGTCCACATAAAGATGGATGTACAAACTTAGCATTAGAAGAGGTGGCAAAAACACTAAACAAAGAAAACATAGAAACAGAAATAATATGGCTAGAGAACAAACCAATAGGAGGATGTATTGCGTGCAACCATTGTTTACAAACAGACAATAGATGTTTTATGAAAGACAAAGTAAATGAATTCTTGGACAAAGCAGAAACGGCAGATGGGTTTGTATTTGGAAGTCCTGTGCATTTTGCGGCAGCATCAGGAACAATTACATCATTTTTGGATAGAGCCTTTTACGGAAGAGGAAAAATGTTCTCTGGAAAATTATGTGCATCAGTTGTAAGTTGCAGAAGAGGAGGAGCAACAGCAGCTTTTGATCAATTAAATAAATATGCTCTAATGAGTAATATGTTTGTTGTTGGAAGTTCATATTGGAACCAAATTCACGGAACAAATAAAGAAGAAGCGGCTCAAGATTTAGAGGGATTACAGACTATGAGAAATCTTGGAATGAATATGGCATATATGCTTAAGTGTATAAAAGCTGGAAATGATGTTGGAATTAAAAAGCCTAAATATGAAAGTGGAAATAAGACTAATTTTATAAGATAAAAGTAACATCCAAAAAATAAACTTCATAATATATAAAAAAATTATGAGGTGAAAAGATGGCAAAAATAATAGTTTTTAATAATGATACAAATAGAATGGAAACCTACACAAGGTCTGAAACTTCTGCAATGCCATACAACACAAATAGAACATTAACAGTGAAAGAATTTAGAGGTTCAAGTAAATCAAATATTTTATGGACAACAAAAAGGACGATGCAAAGTTGGAATAGCCAAAGGTATATTTGGGGAGGACCAATACCAGTGGGATTTGCATTTAAAAGACCTTATGAAGGAGGACATGGAACACAAAGTCAACACTATGCAGGAGTTGCATTTGATGTAGGGCAAACTTTATCAGTTAATAGAAGAAGAGCTTTATGGAATAGTGCAAATTTATCAGGAGTTTGGAGCTATGTTGAGCCAATTAGTTCCACTCCAACTTGGGTGCATTGGGATAAAAGGTTTGGAACTCCAGCTTGCTCAAGTGGTGGATTTCCTTTAGTAAAAAGAGGAAGCATAAGTAATTATGTTCTTATTGCACAAGATGACTTAAATACCTTAGGATTTTCAACTGGTGGTTTAGATGGAATCTTTGGAGCTAAAACTCAGGAAGCTGTAAGAAGTTATCAGAGAAAAGTTGGTTTATCTGTTGATGGAATTGTTGGATGCAATACATGGAGAGCACTTCAAGAAGCGGTTGTTGGAACTGGGGCTACAAGTACAACAGTAAATTAAAGAAACAAGGTAATATTTGATTTAATTTCAAAATTACCTTGTTTTTATTTTATATGTTTTTATTTTTTAACTCAAAGCTTTTTCTGTTTAAATATTCTAAAATTTTACTATCATGTTCAAACCTAAAAATTAATTTATAACTGACAAGTTTTTGAGCTTTAACTTTAAATTTTTTATTGATTTCGTTAATACCGTATTTACCATCACCAATAATAGGCAAACCAATGTGAGCTAAATGGGCACGTATTTGATGTGTTCTACCTGTTTCAATTTCTATATCTAAAAGAGAAGTGTTATTATCAAAACTTTCTATTAAAGAATAAGAAGTGATGATTTTTTGATACCCTTTTTTGGGAACATCAGAAATATAAACAAAAGATTTAGAACTATCTTTAAAAAGATAAGAAATTAATCTTTCATTTTTCTTTTGAGGAATACCATACACAAGAGCCAGATAGTGCTTTTCTATTTCATGATGTTTAAACTTATCTAGTAAAATCTCTAAAGCTTGTGTATTTTTAGCAAACAAAATTAAACCAGAAGTATTCCTATCTAATCGATGACAAGGCATAGGCTTAAATTCACAAGAAGAGTATAATTTGTGGACAACTTCTGTTAAACTATCTTGACCTGTAACTTCTATATTAGAAGGTTTATTAATCAACAAAATATTATTATCTTCATATATAATATCTAAATTTAATTTATTTTCTAATAAATAGTCTGGAATATAAACTAGAATTTCATCATTTTCAAAAACAGTAACATTTTCAGAAACTCTTTTACCATTTATTTTAATATCCTTTTTTCTTAAGGTTTTGTAAAATAAATTATTTGAAAGAGTACTAATATTGTCTTTTAAAAACTTATCTAATTTTTTATTATCATATTTTTTATTTACAACTAATTTTTTCATAAATACAATTATAAACCATAGATC
>USOM01000097.1 GCA_900556345.1 uncultured Clostridium sp.
TTTTTTTTTCTAACAAGGGGCTGACCCCACAAGGGGGTACATAGAAAAGGATGTTTAGGAAGGAGGTATTGGGGGTATTAGCTTCATTCTCTTCAAGTCTAAGTATTGATATTACTTAGTTTATCCATTTTTATATATAAATTTACTCTATATCTATTATTATAAATATACATTTAGCACATTTATAATAATTGGACTTTGTCCAAACTTAGGAGGGTTTTATCCTCTACCCATAAGGGGACTGATCCCCTTGACCCTTATATCTTTCATTATCAACTTTAAAAGAAAAAAAAATTACACTACTTAATAAAAATTAAGTAGTGTAATTTTTTTTCTTTTAAAAGTTTGTTGTACAATAGCTTGATAATTTCCATGCTTCATCAGAACTTCCTATTCCCCAATCAATACTTCCTCCACTTGATATGCTTGGAGATAAGTTTAATTTAGAGTACGTGTGAATATATTGACTGCTATACATTTCTGTAGTTGGTGTTAAATTATTTGTGCTAGCTCTAGCAGCAATCCTAATCGAATTTGTATATGTAGTAGCATTAATTCCAGGTAATTTTGTTAATTCATCAAATGCATATATAAGCGAATTTTGAGACACTTCCGTCAATCTTCCAGTAGGATTTCCTATCCCAGAAGTTGCATAGGAACCCCAAAAATAGTTATTTAATATTGTATATCTTGATGGAATTGTTATTGAAATGAAATCTTCTCCTACATATGGAGCTGTTTCTACATTGAATCCATCAAATCCTGACCATTTCGCATCAGAATAACCTACAGTAAATCTTTGATTTCCACTTACAGCTGAATCTACAAATGTATAAAGCGTAAGTTTTCCATATTTTTGTGGTTCTCCCAGAGATGATTTTGATAATAATTCTTGTTTTGTTACTGGTACAATTTCATTTTTATCATTTAATTTAAGTAAAGCCTCAGAATAGCCTATACTTATAATGTTATGATTTTCTTTAATATTATTTATTAAATCGTCTTCTAAACCATCATGCTTCTCAATTAAACTTTTCAATTTTTGTAAATCATTAATTGTTTCAGCATCCCTTTTTTTGGAATTTATCACTAATTCATTCTCATTTACACTTAATTCAATATTCTCTAGTGATACATCTCCTTTACTAACAACATAATTAGGGTCATTTGTTATATCAATAACCTCTTTTTCATTTTTTATATTCTCTTTGTTAGGCTGTGTTGATGTAGCCTGAACATTAATAGATGTTAACGAAAATATAAAGAAAGTTGTTAACAATCTAGCAGTTAAATTTTTAAATTTAGACATAAAATCCCCCCATTCCTCCCTATAATACCATATATTGTATTAAAATAAAATATATTTAAAATTTTTCAGAAATTACTTTTTATTTATTTCATTTAGTTTATTAACTATAATACCTGTACAACTACAGATTGTAATTACTAAAATCAGTGTTGATATTTCTATTTCAGTAAAGGAACTATAAGTATCAATATTGAAAATTATAAAAATAAGAATTATACCACTAAGTACATATTTAAATTCTTTCATTAAAATCACCCCTTAAGATAAATACACCATATGTTGCAATTAAATTTTAAATTTTGATGAAATAATAAGTTACAATTACAAAAAACAATGGTACTTCACGCATATTTTGTGCTTGTCATAAGTACAATTGATGCTCCTAGCAAGTACAAAGAAAAACCATAAAGCATTGATATTACTAATTTTAAGGATTGTTTTACATATCTTATATTATTTAATCAAAAATCGTTAGATTTTTTGTAATCTTCGATTACATTGGGACTTATCCCAAACCCTAGGAGGGTTTTACCCTCCACCCATAAGGGAACTCGTCCCCTTAACCCCATTTTGTCACTTGCCGTTAGGCAGGAGGAACAACACCTATTGGGTGTTGCTCCTATGGAGCAATAGTGTCTGACCTTCATTCCATCAATAGCCTTTCTCGGCATATACTCACTCGGCACAAGACACTCGCTCCGTTATTCCAAGGTGCTATTGATTTCATTCTCAGTCTTATTATACCATTGTTTTGGAACGGTGGTACAAGGAAGTATGTTTTAATTTTATAAAACCAGTAGTGAAATCAAGGTGGAGATTTTAAAAATTTTATGAGTGCTGCAACGCAGATCCGAAATAAAATTTTTAAAATACTACCTTTATGAAACGAATGGTGGTAAGCTCTTGCAACGAAGTTGAACCAGAAGGGTTCGGCTTCTTGGCTTGTGCCGAGCGATAATGGGTAAAGGGTCTAGACCCTTTTTGGTGTCGAGCAATCTCGACTGGGTGAGCGAAGCGAGGGCAAAGCCCTACCCTCGGAGAGCAAGTTCCAAAAATATTTTGGTATAACTTGCTACACCAAATTGACTTTGGGTGTTTTGAGTGCTATCTTAATATCTAGATAGTACTTAAATTAAGTAATCAATTTGGCGTGAAGCAAAGGAGTGAAATTGATGGCTCATGTTGCAAAATATACAAGAGGAGCATTAGGTCATATGTTTGCTCATTATGAAAGAGCAAAAGGAAAAGATAATGAATATATCAAGTTTGGAAATGAAAATATTGATACAAGCAAAAGTCATTTAAATTATAATTTGGGTCCCAAACGTAATATTAGCCAAGGTGATTTTGTAAAAAAGAGATGTAATGAAGTTAAATGTTTAAACAGAAAAGATGTTAATGTTATGTGTTCCTGGGTGATAACTGCTCCTAAAGATTTAGATTTAAAGCAGCAAAAAAAATTCTTTATTGAAAGTTACAAGTTTCTTGAGAGTAGATATGGAGCCGATAATGTTATTTCAGCTTATGTTCATTTAGATGAGGTTACTCCTCATATGCATTTTTCATTTGTACCAGTTATTTATGACGCCAAAAAAGACGTACTTAAGGTTAGTGCTAAGCAAAAGATATCTAAAAGCGATTTAAAGAGCTTTCACGGCGATTTACAGAATCATTTGGATAAAGTTGCTATCAAATGCAATATTCTTAATGAAGCGACTAGAAACGGCAATAAAAGCATTGAAGAACTTAAAAGAAAAACTGCGATAAAAGAAATAAATGAAAAAAAGAATTATTTAAATATTTTAATATGTAAGATAAAGGAAAAAGAAAAAGAACTAAAGTATTTATCAGAAAAAGAAAGAAAATTATCAATATTATTGGATGAAGACATAGATAAACTTGAAGAACAATTGAAAAATTTACGAGAAAATAAAGAAAAAATAATTTGGAGAAAAATAAGAGCTCATGAAGAATGGGTGGAAAGCGATGGACTCTTAGGACAACAACTAAATCTAGAAAATGAAAATTTAAGAGGTATTAGATTAATAAATTTAGATTTAAGAGAAGCAAACTTAAGAAATACTGATTTGAGAAACTCCGTAATATATGCTGATTTAAGAGGTGCAGATTTAACTGGAGCAAAAATAGATAATAGTGATTGGGTTGGCTCTAATATAAATTATATGAAAATTGAAAATGATAAATTAAATTTTATAGAGAATCAAATGGAGCAAGAGAAAAATTGGCATTTACCAAGTATGAAAAAATTAAAAACTATTTCCAAAGAAAAAGAAATGAATATATAGATAGATAAAGTATGATAAAAAAATAGAGTTATGAAATGATCCTAACTCTATTTTTTATTCATCAAATTCTTGGAACTTAGTTAATAGATATTGCTCCTTTGATTTGTTTCCTTTGTGAATTAATTCTGGAGTTATCATAATTGCTCCTGTTCTAGTAGTAATTATCTTAGCCTTTTTTAGTGTGGCAATAGTTTTAGAAACTGTATCTAAAGAAACCTTTGATTTTTCTGCTAATTCCCTATTAGTTATTACTAGTGTATTAGTGGACTTGTCCATATTTTCTAGTATGTATTTAACAACTTGCATTTTTCTATTACCTAAAGTTTCTATCAAGTTAATTATTGATGATAGATATGTAATCATAAATCCATTTCTATCCGTTTTCTTAATTATTTGATTTGCAGTTATTACTTGACCAGTTCTTGTATTAACCCATTCATCAGCACCAGCATATAAGACATTATCTTCCTTTTTAACCTTTGGCATTGTCCTATCTCCCTTATCTCGTTTAATATAATCAAATTATAACACGGAATATAATAATAAAACAATACAAGTGTTCAAAAATAAACAGAACAAATTTTTGTTATTTTCAATAAAAAGTAAAAAAAGTAAAATGTTGATGTACTGAAATTTCAGTACAAATGTATTGAAATTTCAGTACAGATAAAATCATTAAAAACCTAGATAAAATCAAACCTAAGAGGTAAATATACCTAAAATTACTCTTTTCTATATTAATATAAAGGGTTATCCCAAAGGGATAGTTCACTTCATTTCATAGAACTTACAAAAGCACGCTAACGCTTCTATGGGGAGCGACACCCCCATACCCCCTGCGATTATTAAAGAGTAATTCATTCGCTTATTTTTTTTTCTAACAAGGGGCTGACCCCACAAGGGGGTACATAGAAAAGGATGTT
>USOM01000098.1 GCA_900556345.1 uncultured Clostridium sp.
CCATTGGGACCGTTTCTTTTCGCGAAAAGAAACGGTCCTTTTACGAAATATAATAATTTTTTTTATTTGCAAATGAAATATAAATATGATATTATATCACTATAAAAATGAGAAGGTGATAAGAATGAGAAGAGCAATAAAAAGAGGCTTAATAGTAGCTTTAGGAGTAATAATTCAAATACTACTATCATTATCAGTACTAATATTTTTTGGACAGAAAATTGCGGTAATAGAAACATTTTACTCAATATTAAGTGTTCTATTAGTTTTACGGAATAATAAAAGAAAGTAAAAGTCTAAGTAAAGACCTACCTTGGATAATAATTATAATGTTATTTCCAATAGTTGGTGCACTGCTTTATATTGTAATAGGTGGAAATTTGCATAAAAGTAAAGTGCTAAAAGCAATTAAGCAAAGTGAGGAAAAAGGAAATAAATATTTTATTCAAGATGAAAAAATAAAAAAAGAGATAGAAAGTCAAAATAATGGTAAAATAAATTATCTAATGAATTATCTAAATTTTCCTGTAACAAAAAATAACAATATAAATTATTACAAATTAGGAGAACTTGCATATCCCGAAATGTTAAAAGAGCTTAAAAATGCAAAAAAATTTATATTTTTAGAATATTTTATAATAAAAAATGGCACTATGTGGAGTGAGATTTTAAAAATACTAGAGGAAAAGGCTAAAGAAGGGCTTGATGTAAGGCTTATTTATGATGATATGGGATGTATTGCGTTGTTACCTACATCATATCCTAAACAAATGAAAGAAAAAGGAATAAAATGTATAGCATTTAACAAATTAAATCCATTTTTAGGTGTAATAATGAACAACCGTGATCATCGTAAAATGATGATTATTGATGGAAAAACAGTATTTTCTGGCGGAATGAATTTAGCAGATGAATATATAAATTTAGAACATCCTTATGGAAAATGGAAAGATAATGGCATAAAAATAACAGGAGAAGCTGTATGGAATTTTACTATAATGTTTTTAAATATGTGGAATTCATATAGAAAAGATGATGAAGATTATAAAAAATACAAATACGACTTTTCAAAAGAAAACCTAGAACAAAATGGATACACCATTCCTTATGGAGAAACTCCTTTAGATAATGAAATTGTAGGAGAAAATGTCTATCTTAATATTATAAATCAAGCACAAAAATATGTGTATATTATGACACCATATCTAATAATAGACACCGATATGATAAATTCGCTTATTCTGGCAGCTAAACGAGGGGTTGATGTTAGAATTGTTGTTCCAGGCATACCAGATAAAAAAATAGTATATAGTTTAACGACATCATATTTTGAAACTTTAATAAAAAATGGTGTAAAAATTTATAAATATACGCCTGGATTTGTACATAGCAAGGTTTTTGTATCTGATGATAATATTGCAACAGTTGGAACTATAAATTTAGATTATAGAAGTTTGTATTTACATTTTGAATGTGGAGTTTTTATGCAAGATGTAGAGGAAATTAAAGATGTAAAAAAGGATTTAGTAGATACTATTGGAGAATCGCATTTTGTAAGCAAAAAAGAAGCTATGCCAAAATTGCTGAAAAGTGTGTGGCAAGCAGTACTTAGATTATTTGCACCACTTATGTAAAACAAATGATTAGTTAAAGGAGGCTTAAATAAAATGTCTTATATAGAATTTAAAAATGTAAATAAAAACTACAAGATGGGAGAAATTACAATTAAAGCTTTAGATAATACAAATTTTCAAATAGAAAAAGGAGAGCTTGTTGTAATTGTAGGTCCATCTGGAGCTGGAAAAACGACAACTTTAAATATTCTTGGAGGAATGGATACAGCAACATCTGGAGATGTATTGGTTGATGGAAAAAATATTGCGACTTTAAAAGGAAAGAATTTAATAAAATATAGAAGAGAAGATATAGGCTTTGTATTTCAATTTTATAATTTAGTTCCAAATCTAACGGCAAAAGAAAATGTTGAGCTTGCAACTCAAATATGCAAAGATTCTCTTGATGTTGATAGTGTAATAGAAAAAGTTGGACTTGAAAATAGAAAAAACAATTTTCCATCACAACTATCAGGTGGAGAGCAACAAAGAGTTGCAATTGCAAGAGCCATAGCAAAAAATCCAAAACTTCTACTATGTGATGAGCCTACTGGAGCATTAGACTATAAAACTGGAAAGCAAATTTTGAAGCTTCTTGAAAACACTTGTCGAAAAGAGAAAATGACTGTAATTATAATTACACATAATACTGCAATAGCTCCTATGGCTGATAAGGTAATTCATTTTAAAAATGGTACTGCTGAAAGTATTGAAATTAATGAAAATCCTATGCCTATTGAAAATATTGAATGGTAGAGATTTTTAAGGAGTGAAAGAGATGAAAAAAGCATTATTAAAGAATAGTGTAAAAGAAATAAAAAATACCTACAAAAGGTTTATCTCAATTTTACTTATGGCATTTTTGGGAGTAGGATTTTTTGCAGGATTAAGAGCTACATCACCAGATATGTTAAGAACAATAGATAACTACTACAAAGAACAAAATGTATATGATATACAAGTGCTATCAACACTAGGACTAACCTCAAATGATGTAGAAGAAATATCGAAAATAGAAAATGTAGAAAGAGTAAGCAAAAGCTATGAAATAGATGGAAAAATCGATATTGATAATAAAGAAATTATAACGAAGTTCATAACAATCGAAGATGTAAATAAGCCGATTTTACTAAATGGAAATATGCCACAAAATCAAGATGAATGCTTGGTGGAAGAATCATTTTTAACATCAAATAATAAGAAAATAGGAGATACTATAACTGTAGATATAGAAGATATTCAAAATGATGATGGCGAGAAAATTAAGTATTTAAAAACAAACGAGCTAAAAATTGTAGGAACAGTTAAAAGTCCACTTTTTATTGCTAGAGATAGAGGAACAAGCAAACTTGGCTCTGGTAAAATAAACTATTATATTTACATATCAGAAAATAATATAAATGCAAGTGATATATACACAAATATTTATGTAACAGTTAAAGATGCAAAAAAATACGAAACATCTTCAAAAGAATATGAGGATTATATTGAGGGAGTAAAAGAAAATATCGAACAAATAAAAGAAAAGCAAGAAAAAGAAAGACATGACACTTTAGTAGCAAAAGCTCAAGAAAAATTAGATGATGTAGAAGAGGAGTATAATTCTAAAAAGCAAGATGGTCAAACCAAAATTGATGATGCCTCAAAAGAAATAGAAGATGGAAAAAAGAAAATTGGAGAAGCGGAATCAGAAATAAAACAAAATAGAGAAAAAGCAGATAACGAATTTAAAAACGCAGACAACAAAATTGCTCAAGCTAAAAAGGATATTGAAAATAATGAAAAAACTTTAAATGATAAAGAAAAGGAAGCAAATGCTCAAATTGAAAATTTGAAAAATCAAAAAAGCCAGTTAGAGGATAATTTAAATCAAGTAAATCAAACTCTTGCAGACACACAGAAACAGTATAATTTAATATTAAATGCATTGGAAAATGCGAGTTTGCCAGAAGAACAAAAAAATCAATATGAGCTTCAAAAGGCACAATTAGAAGCGGGCATCAATACTTTAAATGAAAATAAAGAAAAAGTTCAAAGTGGGATAAAGCAAATAGATGATGGCATTGAAGAAGGAACAAAAGAAATTAAAAATGCGAAAAAGCAGATTGAACAGGCGAAAAATGAATTATCAAAACAAGAAAAAACACTAAGCAACAAAAAGAAAACAACATATAACCAAATAGAAAAAGCCGAAAAAGAGCTTGCAGATAAAAAGCAAGAGTTACAAGATGGGGAAGAAGAATTAAACAAAAATAAGAAAGAATTTGAAACTCAAATAAAAGACGCAGAAAAGAAATTAGGTGACGCAAAAGAAAAAATATCTGAAATAGAAAATCCTAAATGGTATATTTTAGACAGAAACTCAAACTCTGGATATGTAAGTTTTATTCAAGATACCAAAAGTATTGATAATATAAGCAAAGTATTCCCAGTAGTATTTTTCATAGTTGCAACATTAATTTCTCTAACATCAATGACTAGAATGGTAGAAGAGCAAAGAGGTCAAATTGGAACATTAAAAGCACTTGGATATAATAAATTACAAATAATGATGAAATATATTATATATGCAGGAATTGCAACTATTGTAGGCTCTGTTTTAGGAATGTGTGTTGGATTTATAATTTTGCCAGAAATAATTTGGATGATGTATGGAATGATGTACCAAATGACAGACAAAATTTTAATAAGCTTCAACTGGAAATATGGTGGAATCGGACTAATTTTAATAAGTATATGTATAATTGGAGCTACAATTTATACAACTTTAAAAGAGCTAGTAAGCACACCTTCAGTACTTATGAGACCAAAAGCACCTAAAGGTGGAAATAGAGTAATTATGGAAAAAATCCCATTTATTTGGAAAAGACTAAATTTTAGCCAAAAGGTTACTGTAAGAAATA
>USOM01000099.1 GCA_900556345.1 uncultured Clostridium sp.
AGATGTTATAATAAATACAAATTTAGATTTGGAAAAAGACGAGAAAGAAAATGGTCAAATGTTAACATTAATTTCGGCATTAAATGCCTGCAAAATAAGAAAGAAAAAGAAAAGAATAGAATATATTTATATGTCAGCATGTAAATATTTAGACAATGAATTTATAAATAATAATATATGTGAATTTTCAAATGATATATGCTTAGGAAAGAAAAAATATAATATGAAAAACGGATGTTGTCACGAATATAAAATGAAAAATATATTATATCCAAAAGACATACAGTTATGCAAGTATCAAAAGGATAAACATTGCACGGCAGATTGTTTAGGATGCAAAGTATATGTATGTGATGAGGTGAAGAAAAAAGGTTATAAATATACATACTATAATGTTCCTTTAATTAGATATTTTTTCAATGCTAAGCAAAAAATAATAATCAGATGCTCATTATTTAAAAATAAGGAGCAGATTTTAAAAAAATTATATTTTTTCAACTTTTAAAGATTATTTACTTGCAAAAGCAAATAAAATGTGCTAATATATAAAACATAAAAATAAAACAAAAACAAAATTAAGGACACAATAAATAATACAATATCTTCCAGAGAGCTTTGCAAAAGCTGAAAGCAAAGTAAGTAAAAATTATTTTGGCTTTAAGCCATAAGACAACAAAATGTCTTAATTATCACCTTAATAGTTGCATAGCAGAAATAACAGTAAGTTATGCCGTAATCCTTGCGTTAAAAGAAAACAAAGAGAGTAACAAAAATAAAAAATATATAAAAGGTTACTAACTTAGGTGGTACCGCGGAAACAATCCATTTCGTCCTAATCAAGGAGAATGGATTGTTTTTTATTTTATATTAAAATGTTCACGAAAGAACCGGTCCAAAAAGAACATGCTCATAAAAGAACCGGTCCCAAACGAACAAGTAGGAGGTAGCACAACATGAACGAACTAAAAATTAACGGAATTTACAAACACTTCAAAGGCGACTATTACTTAGTAGAGGGAATAGCAAAATATTCTGAAACAAAAGAAGAAATGGTGCTATACAGAAAACTATATGAAGATGGTGGTTTATGGGTAAGACCAAAAGAAATGTTTTTATCAGAAGTAGACCACGAGAAATATCCAAATGTTAAGCAAAAATACAGATTTGAATTACAAAATATAGAAAGTGTAGCAAAAAATTTTAAAAAGTAAAAAAAGGAGTGAAAAGCAATGTACAAAAAAGTAGAATTACCAAAAGAAGGCTATGTTGGTATGGAAAAAGAAGTAGCTGAGCTATGGAAAGAAAAAGACATAGTAAAAAAGAACTTTAACAAAAATGAAGGAAAGAAATATTTTATGTTTTATGATGGACCTCCAACAGCAAATGGAATGCCACACGTAGGACATATAGAAACAAGAGTAATGAAAGACATAATTCCAAGATACAAAGTTATGAAAGGTTATTATGTACCTCGTAAAGCTGGATGGGATACACATGGACTTCCAGTAGAACTTGAAATTGAAAAGAAACTTGGTATTTCAGGAAAAGAACAAATTGAAGATTATGGTGTAGAAAAATTTGTTAAAGAATGTAAAGACAGCGTTTTCCAATATGTTCATATATGGGAAAAAATGACTAACCAAGTTGGATATTGGGTAGATATGGAACACCCTTATGTTACATACCATAATGATTATATAGAATCTGTTTGGTGGGCTCTAAAAGAATTATGGAAAAAAGGTTTATTATATGAAGGACATAAAGTAATGCCATATTGCCCAAGATGTGGTACAGCACTTTCTTCACACGAGGTTGCACAAGGATATAAAGATGTAAAAGACTTAACTTGTATTGCTAAATTTAAGGTAAAAGGAAAAGAAAATACATACATTTTAGCATGGACAACAACACCTTGGACACTTCCATCAAACTTAGCATTATGTGTAAATAAAACATATACATATGCAGAAGTTAAAGTAAATGCCGGAACAGAGGAAGAACCAAAATATGAAAACTATATTTTAGCAAAAGACCTAATTTCAGCGGTATTAAAAGATAAAGAATATGAATTAGTAAAAGAATTTAAAGGTGAAGAATTACTAGGAACAGAATATGAACAATTAATGCCTTTTGTAAAGCCAGAAGGAAAAGCATTTGTTGTAATTCATGGTGATTATGTAACATTAACAGATGGTACTGGTATAGTACATATTGCACCTGCTTATGGTGAAGATGATAGTTTAGTTGCAAAACAAAATGATATAGCATTTGTAAACCTAGTAGATAAATCAGGAAAATTTGTAAAAGAAGTTGAACCTTGGGCAGGAAGATTTGTAAGAGATTGCAATGAAGATATTTGCAAATGGTTAAATGAACAAAACAAATTATTCTCTAAGGAAAAACATTTACACTCATATCCACATTGTTGGAGATGTGACACACCACTTCTTTATTATCCAAAAGAAAGCTGGTTTGTAAAAATGTCAAGTCTAAGAGATGAGCTAGTTGCCAATAACAATAAAGTAAATTGGTATCCAGATACAATCCGTACAGGAAGATTTGGAAAATTCCTAGAGAATGTTATTGACTGGGGAATCTCAAGAGACAGATATTGGGGAACACCACTTCCAGTTTGGAAATGTGACTGTGGACACCTAGAATGTATTGGTTCAATTGAAGAATTAAAAGAAAAGGCTGTAAATTGCCCAGACGATATAGAACTACATAAACCTTATATAGATAATGTTCATTTAAAGTGCCCAGATTGTGGCAAGGAAATGACAAGATTTAAAGAAGTTATTGATTGCTGGTTTGACTCTGGTTCAATGCCATTTGCACAATTACATTACCCATTTGAAAATAAAGACCTATTTGAAAAAGAATTCCCAGCAGGATTTATTTCAGAAGCGGTTGACCAAACAAGAGGATGGTTCTATACTTTAACTGCAATTGGAACTGCATTATTTGGAAGATCACCATTTGAAAACTGTATAGTTTTAGGACATGTTTTAGATGGCAAAGGTCAAAAGATGTCTAAATCTAAGAAAAACGGAGTAGACCCATTCTTACTATTAGATACAGTAGGAGCAGATGCAACTCGTTGGCATTTCTATACATGTTCAGCACCATGGCTACCAACAAGATTATCTTTAGAAAATGTACAAGAAACTCAAAGAGGATTTTTAGCAACATTATGGAATGTATACTCATTTTATGTTTTATATGCAGAAATAGACAAATTCAATCCATTAAATTATAAAGATTTCAAATCAGAAAATGTAATGGACAAATGGATAATTTCTGAGTTAAACACATTAGTAAAAGAAGTTGACGAAAAATTAGAAAAATATGACATAACAGGAAGCGCAAATCAAATAGAAGCATTTACAGATAGACTTTCAAATTGGTATGTACGTAGAAATCGTGAAAGATTCTGGGGAACAGAATTAACTGATGACAAAATTGGAGCTTATGTTACATTATACAGAGTACTAGTTACATTAAGCAAAATTTCAGCACCATTTATCCCATTTATGACTGAAGAAATTTACCAAAACTTAGTTGTAGGATTAGATAGAGATGCGGAAGAAAGTATCCATTTATGTTCTTGGCCAGAAGTAAATGAAGCAGAAGTTGATAAAAAGTTAGAAGAAGAAATGGATTTGGCTTACACAATAGTAAAACTTGGAAGAAGCGCAAGAAATTCTGTAAATATCAAAAACAGACAACCATTATCAAAAATGCTTATATCTGTTAAAAATCTTCCAGAATACTATAGTGATATAGTAAAAGAAGAGCTAAATGTAAAAGATGTTGTTTTAGGTGCAGATATGAAAAATTATGTTGATTTTGAGATAAAACCAAATCTTCCTGTACTTGGAAAAGAATATGGAAGACTAATTCCTCAAATTAAACAAAAAATAGCAGAATTCAACCAAATGGAACTAGCAACTAAAGTTGAAGCTGGAAATATCGAATATATTGAAATAGGTGAAGTTCAAATACCTTTATCAAAAGACAACTTATTAGTAACAATGCAAGGAAAAGATGGTTTTGCATTTAGTGGAACAGGTGAAATTGGTGTTGTTATTGAAACTGAAATTACACCTGAATTAAGAGAAGAAGGATATTTAAGAGAAATCTTGTCTAAAGTTCAAAATATGAGAAAAGACAGTGGTTTTGAGGTTATGGATAATATTAATCTTTATGTTGGTGGAAATGAAACTTTAGAGGCTGTTGTTAAGAAATATGAGGATATTATTAAACATGATACTTTGGCTAGAGATATTTTGTATAATGTAGATGGAAAAGAATATGTTTTAACTCCTATTAATGGGGAAAATTTGAATATCTTTGTTGAGGTTGTAAAATAAGATTTTTGGAAGTATGTGAGATTTTAAATTTCACATACTTTTTTTGAAAAATTCAAGACAAATTAGAAAAAATA
>USOM01000100.1 GCA_900556345.1 uncultured Clostridium sp.
GGAGATTGAAAACATGATATCAATTATTATTACATACTATACAGGATTAAATATATTATGTTCCAATTTGTCATTATTATTGCAAACTAATTTGAGTGACGTAGAAATTATTATTGTTAATGATAATCCAAAGGCCAGCTTGACCTTAGAGATGCTACCTACATTGGATACTGTACCTATGCGTATTTTGACAATGCCATCTAATGGTGGTTATGCTGCTGCTTGTAACTATGGCGTCGAAAATGCCAATGGCGAATTACTAATTTTCATGGATAGTGACATATTGGTTGGCCCTAATTGGTTAGCTCCCCTATTAAACGCATATTATGCAACCGACAATTGTGGTGCCGTTTCTACTACCATCCTTAATCTAAACCAAAAACAAGTTGTTCATTGGGGACTCGGAATGAATGAAGGTTACGAGGTAGTAAAACCTTTTCGTGATGGTTATTTACCCAAATCATTACAGCACGGTACATACGAATTTAACATGGCCTCGTCCGGTTGTATACTAATTCCCAAAGATGTTTTTCAAGAGGTAGGTCGATTTGATGAACAATTTTATAATGGTTTTTGTGATCTTGATCTAACCTACCGTATTACACAAAATTCTTATAAATGTGTTTATTGTTCAGAAGCAGTTGTTTATCATCGTGGCAAAGTTTCTGGCACAACAAGACTGGCTGCCGAAGATGATACTCGTGCATTATTCATTAAAAAATGGAAAAATGCGTTGCCTAATGATGGTATGCAAATTTTACCACATTTATATAAAGCTAACATTAACTTTAATCCAATGAACTCTTATGTTTTAGTAAACTTTAGCAGATCCCTTTTGGCTAAAGAATACCAACTTTTACTGTTAAGCTGTTTAAAGGCTTCAATGACTGATTATTATGAATTCAAAAATCAAGCATCTCCTTACATTACACTTGAAGATTTTCTCCCTTGGGGGCTTTGTGGATTAAATATAGCTATTATATATTTCTCTGATAACATTACAACCATCACTAATAACCAACATTGGTTTGCTCACCGTGTTGGAAAAGGTGACATTATTGTAGACCGAAATGGCAATTTATTTTTAACTGATAATTTAATAATATAAATAGTCCCATCCATTATGCCCCATAATTCCATAATTATTTGTTGTAATATCTTCTAGTTTTTCACTGTTTTGATAATAACGGATAAAATTCTCTAATTCATCAAAACTATAATTATCTAATATCTCCTGCATCAATTCTTCGTCATGCAGATAAGCTGAAAGTTTAACAATGTTGCATATAAGCCCTCTATAGCGCAGACTATTAGAGGGCAAACATATTTTTTTCAGGACTTGATAACTTGCCTTGTAATATTCTAATGCTTGAGAATATAGATGTTTTTCAACATATATATTTCCCAAATTATTGTATATACTTATAAGTGCTTTTTCATTCGAAAAGATATTGGCATAAGAAAGTCCTTTCTTTAATATATTAGTGGCTTCTTTGATATCTTTTTGCAACATTAAAAGATAAACATACAAATTAAAAGATGGAATCAATAAATAGCCATGAGCACTTTTTTCAGCTATATATATAGCTTGCTGTATACAAATAGTCGCTTGTGTAATATCATTTTCTAAAATGTCTACAATGGCAGACTGTGTGGCGATTTCAATCTTTCTTGAAATAGAATCTTTTTCATCGCAAATCTCATAATTACTAATTGCTTTTTTGAAATTAGAAACTACTTTATCTACTTTTCGGCTATTGAAGAAGTATGTAAAAGCTTTATCAGAATATGCGATACTTAGCCAAGTATTATCGTCTCTAATGTCAGCACATTCAATTACATGATTAATTCTTTCTAATGCCTCTTTCTCCATCCCTAAACTATAAAGAGCAACGCAATACCTATCATCAATTATTAATGATGCGTTGGGCGCCAAATTATCTAGCGTTTCAAATTTCTCTAGTATCTTAACAGCTTTATCATACTGTAATGTATGTAGTTTTTGATTGACATACCTATGAAAAAAATATGTAATATCTTTCGGAGTAAACAAAGAATATTTTTCTCTTATAATTTTGTATGCTTCCTCAAATAATTTTTCCGCCTCGGAGATATTAACATTTTCTAACCAAGTATCTGCTTGCAAAAAAAGCGTTTTAAAGTACTGTACAGGTTCTGATATAGGATTGATAATTCTTAAAAGGTCATCACATAATAACGATACATATATGCTTTGATGTTCTTTATTATATTTTTCAAGAGCTGCTATTCCATATGTAATTGCAGCGTCATTTTCCTTAAGAGCTATCAAGGATTTAACAAAATGATAAGTGCTTATAATATTTTCGTTATTATAGGTTGTATAACATTTACATACTATTTTTAGTATTGCAGTTGATAAATTAATATGTCTTTTTGAAAAATAAGTAAAGAATTTTTCATGATAAAAAGTAATCATATTTTCCTTATAATTTATTTTAGTAATTAAATTATTATTTGTTGTATATAATGTCTTTTCATCAAACCCACATTCTTCATAAATTTCTATTGGCAAATTTCCATCAAAATGACATAAGAGAGAAAGAAATTGCCAGTAATTTCCAGATTCTCCAAGAACAATTGCCATATTGTCAAGTCGGTTTTTAATCAAAAACTCTGTAGATACAGCAAGTAAACCTCCTTGTTCAATTAACAAGTGTGGATTTACAATATAATTATACAATCCTATTTTATTAAAGAGTTTGTCTTCTTGAGATAAACCTTTTGCAAGAAGCAAAACATCCATTGGCAGAGTTCCATTTTTTAGTAACACTTGTTCTATACATTGTTCATTTTCCGGTGTCAGATGCAATAGCTGTTGCATTAAGATAATGGCATCACGCATGGATAGGACATCACAATGATAAGACAAAACGTAATTTTCTCTTTCGTCACCAATAGTAGTGAGATATTCGACTAAAACATGTTTAATATGCGAATTTCTTTCCGTATTATGAGAAAGTATAAAACATATTGGAACGCTAATCGTTCTACAATGTTCAAGAATATTCCAAAACATAATTTGACAATCTCTGGATAGTTCTTGTATATTATCCAAACCAAATAGAATAGGCATATCTCCACTTGTTTTAGCTATTATATCAATAATAGCATTGGTTAGTTGATTATATACTATGTTTATTTGTTCTTGATACAAAAATTCATATATGAATTGTAATGATTTTTCGTCAGTTCTTAATTTAAAAATTTCTTTAAACTCAGAGAAACTAAGAGTTATTTTATTTTTAGAAGAAGGTAGCCCCAATAATGCCATAATGAAATCTTGTAAAGATGTAATGTTTGGTTTTTCTCTAAAATCAATATGTATGACTCTATATGTATTTTCATATGCCTTGTTTTCAATTTCATGCATTAAGCGGCTTTTACCGGTTCCTGAATTTCCATATATATATAACAAACGCACATAATTCTGCGGAATAATTTCTTGTAAAATTTTTGTAGCTTTACTAAAGAAATTTTCGCTTGCTGTATTTATATATGGTGCTTTCCACACATCAGATGCATCGACTTCACCTGCTGTTATAATTTCATGAACTTGGGTTCCATTGTCTAGAGTACAGACTATCTCAACATTAGGCAACATTATGTTTTCTTTAGGTGAAAATACCAAACCACAAAATGTATACATTAAGTCCGATAATGCAGGTAGTTGTTTATCAGAACGGTATGTTGTCTCATAAAATATCATGTCAGTTGCATTAATGTTTTTCAGACTAATTCTTATATTCGAGACGTTATCACTTCTCATATTTTTAATAAATATATGTAAATAAATTCTAAAACCATTCTGCAAGTGATATTGTATTTTAACATTATTTTTGGCATCTTCAGCAAAAGGATACTCACTCAAAAAAGTATCTATCCAAATATTGGTTTCATTTTTTTTAATATAATGTTCATATTCTCTACGAAAATATTTACATGCAACTTGACGACAAGATAAAATTGTTTCATCAAGTATAGCCCCATCCAAAAACAAAACCTCAAAACCATGCTCTTGGGCAACATTTAAGATTTCTGTTTTGGTATTTAAAGTAATATTTGTCACGCTGAAAAAAATAGCTTTATTAATTTGATGCGAAAGAGCTAGCACAATATTTTTTCCAATCGTTGAAAGATCAAGATTTCTTTTATGGTTTTTGCACTCACCCCATGCTTCAAAATCCTCATATTTTCCTTTAATAATAATATCTCGACCTTTATCTTTTTGAGCGCGAGTCAATTCAGTTTTATAAAATTTGGCAGAATATACTACTTTGATATATTCAAAACATATTTTTTCAAACTTGCGCCAATCATATTTCTGCCAGTCTAATTTACGAGTTTTTTCTTTCGTATCTGTACTATTTGTTTTCATCAAATGCCCTATTTCCCTAACAATATT
>USOM01000101.1 GCA_900556345.1 uncultured Clostridium sp.
CATATATACTACCTTCATTTTTTCATACTTAATATTATCTTCAAAAACAATACTAATTATTTGTTATATATTCAAGTATATCTCATTATAATAATTTTTTATTTTATCGAACTTCACGTTTACTAATTATACTTCATTCAAAAACAAAAAATTACACTTATATAATCTATAGTATTTATATATTTCTCATCCTTAATAATATATTATTATTTTATGTAAATTATAATTATTTAATTATTATTTTCTAACAACATTTTAGCTATTCTGGTTGCTCCTTTTCCATCCAATAGACACTCCATATTATTAACAAATTTCATTTTTAACCAATCATTATTTTTAATTTTTATAAGACAGCTAACTATACGTCTACCTATATCGCAATCAAATCTAGGATCTCCTGCACATAACATGACTTTTTCTTTTTCCATTTGTTTCACAAATTCATATTGATTATCTGCAAAAGAAAAACATACTGTTGGTGTTTTACATACACACAATTCATAAAGTGTAGTTCCACCTGCGGAAACTGCAAACTCACATATGCTCATATAATAACTTATGTTACTAATATTTTTTAATACATATAATCTCGACTCTTTTTTTGTAAATTCGAGAATATCATTTTCATAAGCATTCATACTTCCAATAATAATATACACACCATAATCCTTAAAAACATCACACTCTACAAAACACTTTAAGAAATCTAATAATACATTATATTTATCTGTTCCACCTGTTGTAACAAGAATATTCTTTTCTCTCTTATTCACTACATTTTTCTTATTAAATTCCTCTCTAAGTGGTATATACTTAGGTCCTGACAAACAAAGTGTACTTGTTTTTTCATATTTTTTTTCATATAATCCATCATATATTCCATAATGAATTACTGCAGCTATATCATATTTACTCAATGCCATATCATCAATATATGCTACCTTGCAAAAACCATTCAAATATGTAAGATATTCATTGTCGGCTTGATATGAATCCACTATAAGCCAATCTATTCCATCTTTTTTTATAATATTGCCAAGCAATTCTTTCTCTAAACAAATATTTTTCCAGTCAGAATTTAATATTCTATAACTTAAATTTTTTTCTTCTAGTCGCCATAGTTCTTTATTTTCAGCCAAATAAAATATACACTCATATCCAAGTTTAACAAACTCATTTGCAATAGTTATGCATCTAACTATATGACCACTTGCAATATATTCATTAGCATCAACCCTAAAACCAATCATATTAATCTCCAATTTCTATTTCTGATATAGGTGCTCCAAAATCATACGATTTTTTTGCCTTTTTCCCAATTAATTGATTATAATATTTAGGTTTAATTCCAATAGCTGGGCGTATAATTTTTATATTTTCTTTTGAAAACTCATCTCCTTTTTTAATCTCTTTACAAGCAACTAATGAGCGTCTTCCTACTAACCCATTTTTTTCTGCATCAGTAAGCTCTAATGTAGGTCTTCCAATTATAGTTGTCGTATTTCTTATATTTTTTACCATTTGAGCAAATTCACTTATAGGCATTGAAAATTCCGAATCAGCACTTTCATCACCATAATCAAGTTTAATATGCTTTTCTATAATTTTAGCTCCCATAGATACAGCAATCACTGGTGCTAAAGAGCCAAACGAATGATCTGACAACCCTACTACTTTATCAAATTTTTCTTTTAATAAAGGAATTGCTGCAATATTCATATCCTTATAATTAGCTGGATACTGACTGCAACATTTTAATAATATTACATTTTCATTTCCATATTTTTTACAAGCATCTAATGCTTCTTTAATTTCCTCTTCACTTCCCATACCTACAGACATAATTATGGGTTTCATTTTACTTGCTATGTATTCTATAAGAGGAATATCAATAAGCTCAAAAGAAGCAATCTTATAAAATTCAATTCCTATACTTTCAAGAAAATCAACACTATCAACACAAAATGGTGTTGACAAAAAATCCACCCCTACATCTTCACACTTTAATTTAAGCTTATCTTGCCAAGCCCATGGTGTCATCGCTTTCTGATAGAGCTGGTAATAATTATACCCCTTCCACAATCCGCTTTTAATTTTATAAGCATCACTATGACAATCAACTGTTAGTGAATCAGGCGTATAGGTTTGTATCTTCACACAATCCGCACCTGCCTTGGCTGCCTCTTCAATAATTTTATATGCATTTTCAATTTTGCCTGCATGATTAGCTGACATTTCAGCAATTATATATACATCACCATTATTTATCCTATCATATAATCTCATAATTATTTTCTCTTCTTTCTGCAAATACACTAATATATTTCATAATACACTGATTTCTTTACTCTTTGTTTGCAAACGCTACATCCAATATTCCCTGACTTTTAAAAGACTGCTAACTGCGATTTTTTCATTTTCTGATATAGTCTAGCAACATCGACCATTATAGGAGACATCATTCCTCAAATAAGCAATATGTATAATTCATATACAGAAATTTCTAATTTTTCCGATACATTGTTATCCGTTGTGACTTCACTAATTTTGAGAAATACTCTCAAATATTTTTCTAATTGAATGCATATTTAACAATATGTTCCCGCTCTCCTTTCATTTGATTTAAGATGTGCACAAAAAGCATCAGCCTATTGCTTTATTACAACCTCATACTGCTTAAACTGTATCTTGATTTAAATCCTTTTAGCTTACCCTATGAACGATAGACTGCCAATATCCGTTTTATTACCCAATATGAAAAAAATACAAAAAACTTTCTTGGCATCTTGCAAAATATTCTTTAATGCTTCTTCAAATTTTCTCCAATGGTGAACCCAATATCCGACTATATTAGAATCTTCCATTTTCTTTTCTACATATATAGTATATCTGATATTCATCAGTTACATATACACTAGAACAATATTTAATGAACTACCTTGGATGTGACACACATTTCATATGTTTGTCTTCTTTGTCAGCAGATACACCGAATATGAGGTATTCATCAACAGTCATCCCAACTTGTGTACATCTATATCTTTCGAATATAATATCTGTAAACCTGCTATCATTGGCAAACTCTAATTGTTCCATCTTTTTATGCATCTTATTATTATGTGTTTTGATTTCACATGTAAGAATATTCATATAGTTCTGCAAAACAAGAAATAACTTTGCAAGAAGTAACTTGTCTATGCAGTTCAATTCTTCCTCTATATACCCAATCCCTATAACCACATAGTCCTTTTTATAACATTATGTGATAGTAGAAATAATGTATTATACTACTCATAGTTCATCTATAATTCATCATTATATGGTGAATAACACTTCTAAAAAACCAGTATTTCTAATGTTTTAGAACTATTATCCACATAAGACAGAATATAAAATTATATCAATTCTTTTATTATGACTACCCACTTTTTAGATTGTGTTGTATTTCCAACTCTTTAGCATTTAATAGCAACAGCCTTCTCTCCCAAATAAAAAATATCTCATTTGATAAATGAAGCATTATTCAATTTTATATTAGCAACAACTTTAGCGAATAAAGTTAAAACTTTTATATAAATCTCAAAAATAGTTGGCAAAGATTATTTAACATTACCATTAAAACACATGCAACTGTAAAAATTCATCTTTCAAATTATAAATCCCATCTCAGACTCAAAAAGCCCTTATGCAACAATTATCACATTTACAACTAATTAGCAACCAACTTGTGTAAAACAAGACATATAATTCATTTCATTATCATTTTTATTAAATAGTTTATAAATCAATACTGTAAGCAAAAACATCATTGTGAAACTTCTTCTACCATATATACATATTAATCAATACAAATGCTATCTTTCGAACCGAAAATAAATGACAGATGGGAGCTACTAGAAAATCAATAATATTGATAACCTAATTAATTTTTCTGTATTTTACTAAAATAATACTATCCAATTCTCAGCTAACACTTTGTGTGTCAAACACAATACTATAATTACTATCACACCCAAAATATCTACTAGCGAAATATATATTTCAAGCATCCCATACATAATTGGTATAACCAATCTTTTAACCAAAAAAATGAAAACCACACCAAATAAACTAACAATCTTTTAAAAGGGAATTATACTCTCTACTTATGAACCATTAGTTTCTTATATCCAATTTATTATATACATAAATTCAAAAAAATTGCTTAATTTAATCAGCTTGTTTAAATATGATTTTCCTCTACTTTCTTTGACACTATATTTGTTGTAAAATCACAATAAACAATACTATTATTGAATCGTTTTCTTTATAATAACCATTTTATGCGATTTGTAAATACTTCGCCATAAACATTTTCATTATATAACATTCAAATAAAACATAATTATTTCATACATAATTAAAATCGAAATATAAATA
>USOM01000102.1 GCA_900556345.1 uncultured Clostridium sp.
TAACAATATTTTTAAGAGTTCCAAAAGATGAATTAGAGAGAAGATTAAAAGAGAGAATAGAAAAACCATCTCCAGAAGAAATAACTTTAAGATTAAATAGGTTTGATTATGAAGAATCAAAAATAGGATTATATGATTATGTATTAAAAAATAATGATTTAGAAAAAACAGTTCAAATAATAATGACTATAATAGAAAATGAACTAAAACTTGAAAATCCAGAATTTTAGAAAAAAGCTGAAATATGTAAGTATTTCAGCTTTTAACAATAAAGGAGTTTGGGAAAAATGATAGAACTACTACAAAAATGCGAAATATGTCCACATAAATGCAAAATAGATAGAACTAAAAATCAAGTTGGAAGATGTAAATCAAAAGGTACTGTAAAGGTAGCTCTTGCTTCAATTCATAATTTTGAGGAACCTTGTATAAGTGGAAGGAACGGCTCAGGTACAGTATTTTTTTCTAATTGCAATTTATCGTGCGAATTTTGTCAAAATTACGAAATAAGTCAACAAGGATTAGGAAAAGAAATATCAATAGAAAGATTGGCGGAGATTTTTATAGAACAACAATTACGAGGTGCAGATAATATAAATTTGGTATCACCAACAAGTTATGCTGTGCAGATAATAGAAGCAATAAAAATAGCTAAAAATAATGGTTTAAAAATTCCAATAATTTATAATACTAATGGATATGAAAATATAGAAACATTAAAATTATTAGAAGGATATATAGACATCTATTTACCAGATTTAAAATATGCGGAAAATGATCTGGCAAAAAAATATTCAAAAATAGAAAATTATTTTGAAATTGCAACATCTGCCATAAAGGAAATGTATAGACAAGTTGGAAAAAATGAATATGACGAAAATGGCATAATAAAAGCAGGAATAATAATCAGACATTTAATACTTCCAAACCATACAGAAAATAGCAAAAAAGTTCTAAAATGGATAGCTGAAAATATGCCTAAAAATATAACTGTAAGTGTTATGGCACAATACTTTCCAACATATAAGGCTAAAGAAATTAAAGACATAAATAGAAAAATAACAAAATATGAATATCAAAAAATAGAAAACTATTTATACTCATTAGATTTAGAAAATGGATACATACAGGAAATGGGTAATAATGAGGAAATATATGTACCGAAATGGGAAATAAATGTATAAATGTAATAAAAATGTAATAATAGTGTAATCAAAAAGTAATAATGAAAATTTGAGATATGTATTGATTAATTTTATGTTTTGTAGTATAAAAGATATAGAGTATTTAGAAAAATACAAAGGAGGAAGAAAATGGCTGAATTCAATCGTAATCAAAATGGAGTTTTTGGTGAAGTAAAATTTGAAGGAAATAATAATGTTACAGAAAATACATCTTATTTCGAAGGAACAATACCAGGAGCAAACTTAACAAATGAACAAAACAATGGTAAACAAAGCGAACAAGCAGGAAACATATTTGGTAGCTTTGGAACATCAGATAACGGTGTAGATTTCCAACCAATCGGTAGAGAAAAAGCAATTACAAAACAAGGACTTTGGTCAAAAGTAAAAGCATTCTTATTCCAAGAAATTGACTTAAATGCACCAATAAAAGTAGAATTAACTCCATATCAACAAAAAGTTGAAGATGAAATTAATGAATTTTTACATCAAGAAATCACTTTTAAAGGAATTGCAAACTTCTTTAAAGGAAACAAATAAAAAACGCATACACATAGTTGTATGTGTTTTTTTATGATTGGGAATGTCCCATTGGGACCAGTTCTTTTTGGGGCAATTTTTGAAATGGGGACGGTTCCTTTTTCAAAAAAGAACCGTCCCCGTTTCAAAATTTTGCAAAAAAAGTTGTATAATTTTTTCCTTTTTTGACATAATAAGATTATAAAACAAAATTAAGGAGGAAAAATAAATGAAGGCAACAGGAGTTGTTAGAAGAATAGATGATTTAGGAAGAGTTGTTATTCCAAAAGAAATAAGGAAAACCTTAAGAATAAAAGAAGGAGCACCATTAGAGATTTTTACAGACAAAGAGGGCGAAATTATACTAAAAAAATATTCTCCAATAGGTGAACTTACAGAATTTGCATCAGGATATGCAGAAACTTTATCAAAAACAACAGGTCATATTGCATTTATTACTGATAAAGACACTGTAATTGCAGTATCGGGAGGTCCTAAAAAGGAATATTTAGAGCAAGATGTAAGTGATGAACTTGAACAATTGATGGAGGATAAAGAGGTTTATACAAGTAAAGATAATAGTGATATTGCTATGCCAATTACAAAAAATGGAAAAAATGATAAGAAATCAAATGGACAGGTTGTTTATCCTATTATTTCTAATGGTGATACAATAGGGACGGTTATTCTTCTTTCTAAAAATGCTAATACTAAGATGAATGATGTTGAAAATAAGCTTGCTCAGTCTGCTGCTACTTTTTTGGGAAGTCAGATGGAGATATAGATAGAATGAATAAATCAACATAAAATCTTTACAAAAGATTGAAACAATGATATAATAATAAAGTCTTGTGACTATTAATTTCTAAGAGAAGGCAACAATAGGGAAATCAATAGTTAAAATAACTTTAGAAAGGGGAAATTTCTATGAACAAAGACAAAAACGTAACTAAAAAAATGAACACTGAGGAGATTCCAACAGAATTCTTAGCATTGTGTCCTCTTGATGGACGGTATGCAAGAATAGGAAGGGAGCTGTCACCGTATTTTTCGGAGTATGCCTTGATGAAAAACAGGGTCAAAGTAGAAGTTTATTGGCTGCAGTTCTTGTTGGAAAACATTGGTGAAGTAGAGGAGTTAGAAAATTTTGATAAGTCAAACTTACCAAAAATCATATCAATTTATGAGGACTTTTCTGCGGATTCAATTAAGAGAATCAAGGGGATTGAAAAAGAAACAAATCACGATGTAAAGGCTGTTGAATTTTTTGTTGATGAGAAGCTTAAGGAGTTTGGATTTGAAAGCCTTATTAGTTTTGTGCATTTAGGTTGCACATCAGAAGACATTAACAACACAAGTTATGCTAATATGATAAAGGAAGGTTTGGCAAATGTTTGGATTCCGGCGGCACAAGAACTTATCGAAAAAATTTCAGCAATGACATTGGAATATAGCAATATTCCGATGTTAGGCCATACACATGGCCAGCCAGCAACTCCTACAACAGTAGGAAAGGAACTTAAAGTATATGAATATCGCCTTAAGGAATCACTAGAAAAAATTAAGGAGATTGATGTACTTGCAAAATTCAATGGAGCTACTGGTAACTATTCTGCAATTACAGTGGCTTTTCCAAGAGAAGATTGGAGAGAGTTATCTAAGAACTTTGTGGAATATTATTTGGATTTAACTTTTAACCCTGTTTCTACGCAGATTGAAAGTCACGATTATATTGCTCATATCCTTGATGGCATTAGACATTTTAACAATGTTTTGCTTGATATGGATATAGATATGTGGCTTTATATAAGCAGTGAATATTTTAAACAGATTGCTGTAAAAGGCGAAGTTGGAAGTAGTACAATGCCACACAAGGTAAATCCGATCAGGTTTGAAAACTCTGAATCTAATATTGATATGTCGAATGCAGTTCTTATGGCGCTGTCAAACAAATTGACACGTTCAAGAATGCAGAGAGATTTATCTGATTCTTCATCATTACGAAATATCGGAATGGGAATTGGATATTCACTGCAGGCAATCAAACAGACAATAGGAGGATTAGGAAAGGTAGCAGTAAACAAAGAGAAACTTTCTGAAGATTTGGATAAGAACTGGGAAGTATTAGCAGAACCTATTCAAACAATTCTCAGAAAATATGGAATTGCGGATGCTTATAATCAGCTGAAGGAGTTGACTAGAGGTAAGAGAATTTCTCAAAAAGAAATACAGGAGTTTGTAAAAACTTTGGATGTGCTTTCAGAAGAGGATAGGAAAGTTCTTATGGAGTTGACGCCAAGCAGTTATGTGGGTCTTGCAGGAGAAATTGCAAGAACGGAGATTTGATTTTTAGTATGTAAAAGTTTATGTTGAAAGAAGAGCTGTTTTCTGTTGGAAAGCAGCTCTTTCCCTTTGTTTTGAAACAAAAAATAAAAAACATATATTTTACCCTATAATCTATATAGAACTAAGATATATGTTTTTTATCGATTTCATTTATTAAACCTACGATATAATCAATAGAAGTATTATAATATTTTGCCAAAGTTATTAAATGTTGAATAGGAATGGTCCTTTTGCCACTTTCATATTCAGAATAATATTGCTGGGATATTCCTAATAATTCAGCTATATCTTTTTGATACTTATCGTGGTCTTCTCTAAGGTCTTTTAGACGTTTGAATTTCATAGTTTCCTCCATATTTTTTCTAATTG
>USOM01000103.1 GCA_900556345.1 uncultured Clostridium sp.
AACAATACAACCAAAGATACAAATTCACTATCAGGAAAAGTTTTAGCAGATAATTCCAAAGGTGAAGTTTCAAATCAAACAGAATTAGAAACAAAATTGGAAAATATTTTAAGTACAATAAAAAATGTTGGCAAAGTAAATGTATTAATAAATTATTCAGAAAGCAGTAGTTTGGTTCCATTATATAATGAAAGCACAACAACCAGTAGTACAGAAGAAGGTGATTCAGGAGGTGGAACAAGAAATGTTACAGAAACAGAAAGCAAAAAAGATGTAGTTTTCTCGGAAAGTTCAGGTCAAAAACAACCTGTAACCGAAAAAACAGTTATGCCATCAATTCAAGGTGCAATAATTACAGCAGAAGGAGCAAAAGATGCAAATGTTAAAACAAATATAATAAATGCAGTAGGGGCTGTAACAGGTTTAAGTATAGATAAAATTCAAGTATTTGAAACAAATAATTAAAAGGGAGGTGAACAGCCTAAAAAAGGCTAGAAATTTATGTTAAAAAAATTTAAAAAAAGCGAAATTGCAATTTACGCAATATCATTAATGCTTGTAGCAGCAGGGTATTTTAATTATTCAACATTTAATCAGAAAACAGAAGAAACTTATTCAGAAGATGTAGGAAATATTAGTGAACAATATGCAAATGTTGGTGATGCAGTTTTAGTGAGTAATAATGAAACAGAGAATGTTACAGATGAAAATACTAAAACAACAACATCATCATCAGAAACGACAGAAACTAAAACAGAAAATGAAACAGATTATTATGCAAATGCCAAATTAAACAGAGACAAAATGTATGCAGAAATGATATCAAATTATGAAAAAATAATAAACAATCAAAATGCATCAGAAGCACAAAAATCAATAGCAACACAAGAAATCACCAAAATTAATAATACCAAAAATGCAATTATGATAAGTGAAAATTTGATTGGAACAAAAGGATTTAACAATTGTGTAATACTTGTAAATGATGGAAGTGTAAATGTAGTTGTAAATGTTCAAGGAGGTTTGAACAAAGAAAATGTAGCTAAGCTTCAAAATATAGTATCTAGGGAGCTTAAGGTTGAGATTGATAATATACATATAACAGAAAAATGAAGCAGAAAAGGGGAGTTGACTTGCAAGGGTTAACTCTTTTTTCGTATTGGGACCGTTTCTTTTCGCGAAAAGAAACGGTCCCAGTGGAAAAAGAAACGATCTTTTCGCAGAAAGAAACGGTCCCAATCAAAAAAGAAACGGTCCTTTCACGAAATATTACAGGAATATTACAAAAAAATTAACTTTATATTACAAAACACATAATTTGTTGATTTAGAAAAAAAAATGATGTAAAATAAAAAATGAAATGCGTAGCAAAATTTTATAAATTAAAAAATAGAGGAGGAATTTAAAATGGCATCAAATCCAATGCAAAGACAAGCAAGAAATTCATTTTTATTAGGAATGGTATTAACATTAATTATAGCAGCAATAATAGTGGCTTTAATGTTTATGCAAATAAAAAAATTAAATGAGAAAATAAAGGCAGATCAAGCTGCGACAAAGAGTGTTTATGTGTTAACACAGGATGTAAAATCAGGACAAGTAATAACATCAGATTTATTTACTTTAGCAACAGTAAAGGCATCAGGAGTACCTGCTAATGCAACAAGTGATATAGCAACAATGTTACAAAATTATTCGCTATGTGATAAATCTGGAAATAATATATATACAGATACAGATGGTAGTTTGTTTATGAATTCTGAAAATGGAAGCAAAGTTGTAGTATATAAAGAAGAATCAACAGGAAGCTATTACACACAAGCAAGTGGTGGAGCAAAGAATTATATAGAAACAACACAAAAACCATTAATAGCAAAAGTAGACATGAAAGCAAATACCGTAATTGCATCATCATTTGTAACAAGATCTGATGATATAGATACAGATGATGTTAGAATTCAAGAATATAATTCACTTGTATTACCAGTAGACTTATTTACAGGAGATTATGTGGATATAAGATTATTATTACCAAGTGGACAAGATTATATAGTAACATCAAAGAAAATGGTTACAATTCCTGATGTAAATGGTGAATATTTAGCTGACACAATTCAAATGAAAATGTCAGAAGATGAAATACTTTCAATGTCAAATGCTATAGTTGAAGCATACAAGATTGATGGAGCAAAATTATATGCAACAAAATATTCAGATGCAGGATCACAAGAAGCATCATCACCTACATATGTTGTAAATGACGAAGTTGCAAAATTAATAGAATCAGATCCAAATATTGTATCTACAGCAATGGCAGCATTAAGTGCAAGATATAATGCAAATAATGGAGCTTTAAAGAATATGAGAAGCCAAGGAATAAATGGAGCTATTTCGAATTACGGAAAAGACGAAAATGTTTCTCAAAAAGTTGAGGAAAGTATAACATCAACAAAAGAAGCTAGACAACAATATTTACAATCATTAACAGGAACAACAACAACAACTACAACAAATTAGTATTTATAAAGGAAAGGGTTTTGTATGAAAAAGATAGGATTTATGGGGGCATATGACAAAGCTAATTTTATGATATATACAGCAAAAGTGTTAAGGTTATTAGATTATAAGGTTTTAGTAGTAGACGCAAGTAGTGTACAGAAAATCAAATACATAATACCTGCTATAAATCCTACAAAATCATATATAACAAGTTTCGAAGATATAGATTTTGCAGTAGGATTTGAAGAATGGGCAGAAGTTGAAAGATATTTAGGAATAAGATATGATTCAAATGAGGACGAAGAAAGCAAAATAAATAAAGATATATATGATTATGTTTTAATTGACATTGATTCTGCTGAAAGATTAGAAAGTTTTGAAATGGAAAATGCAGATAAAAATTATTTTGTTACTTCATTTGATATGTTCTCATTGAAAAAGGGAATAGATATATTTAAAAATGTAATAAGACCAATGGATTTAACAAAAATAGAATTTGCTTATGAAACTTCAAAAGAAGATGAAGATTATTTAAACTACATTTCTCTAGAATATAAAGTTAATTGGAACAATTATGTATTTTACTTTCAAATATTAGGAGAAGATAACAAAGTATTTGAGGAAAATCAACGATTGGAGAAAATAAGATTTAGAAGATTAAGCATTGGATATAAAGAAACTCTTAGCTATGTAATACAAGATATTTGTAAAAATGAAAATCCAAGTAAAATAAAAAGAACAATGAAAGATTAGAGGAGGAAGATATGGCAATTGTAACTTTTTGGAATGGAACAAATGAGCAAGTTCGGAACTACCTCAAGTTGTATAGCATTCGCAACGGAAATTGCAATACAACATAATATGAAAGTTTTATTGGTATCTACAGCATTTGGTGATAGTTTAATAAGTGAAAGTTTTTGGCAAGAAAAAAAGAAAAAATCATTTTCGCTATTTGGTGGAAGTACAAAAGGCAAAGAAGTTGAAACAAGTGGAATTGTAGGATTAGATAGAATGCTTAGAAGCAATAAACTATCTCCTGATATAATAACAGATTATGCAAAAATAGTTTTAACAAACAGGCTTGAGATTTTACCAGGAATAGAAAATGATAAAGATCAATATAAGCAAGTAAAAGAAAAATATGCTCAAATTATTAGCTTAGCAGGAAAATATTACGATATGGTAGTTGTAGATTTAGACAAAAGTGTTGGAAAACAAGCTGAAATTGACATATTAAATACTTCAGATATTGTAGTTGCTTTAGTACCACAAAGAGCAAAGCAAATTGAAAAAATCCAAAATATGATAAATGAGGGAGAAATCCTAAAAGAACAAAATACAGTAATGGCAATAGGAAAATATATGGAAGAATCAAAATATAATGCAAAAAATATAACAAGAAATTTATTAAGAAAAAAAGATTTAATAAACACAATACCATATAATACATTGTTTTTTGATTCAACACAAGAAGGAACAGTTATTGATTTATTCTTAAATTTTATGAGAATAAAAGACAGAGATACAAATTATACATTTGTTGAAGAAATAAAAAGATTAAATGAAACCATAAAAGGAAAATTAGAAATACTACAAATGATGAGATAAAAAAGTCCAAATTATGTAAGTTACTTAAACTTATAATAGAAAGGAGGATGCTTTTGTTTAAGGTGAAATTAAATAAAAGCAAAAAATAAGAATGACAATAGTAAATCTTATACTTATAGTACTAGTATTAGGTGTAGCAGTATTAATGATATATTTTCACATTAATTCAAAGAAAAATGCCGAAGTTGTAACTAAAATGGACGTAGATGATCAGACTTATACATTAATCAAAATGATAGAATTTATAAAAAGAAGATTAGACGAAATTACAAAAATCAATTTATATGATATAGGTTTATCAGAGGA
>USOM01000104.1 GCA_900556345.1 uncultured Clostridium sp.
TAATTTTTTATTGCTATTTTTATTTCTCTTTATATTATAATTTTTTATAATCATTAACTTTTTTATAAGAATATATTGCAGATACTCCACATACTACTACTATTAAAGCTACTATTCCATTTGTATCTGATAATCCTGTTTTAGCAAGTGTATTAACATTATTATTTGTTTTTGACGTATTGTTTGTTGTGTTATTTGTTGCTGTGTTTCTTACAGTATTATTTGTTGTTGTATTATTTGCTGTTAACGAACTATTTGTTGTATTATTTGTGTTATTTGTTGCTGTATTGTTTGTTGTGCTATTATCACTAGTTGTATTATTATCTGTTGCATTAGATGCTGTATTTCCTGTTGAATTTACTGATAAGAATAAATCATCATCTGTAGCAAATACACTAGTAGAACATACTGCTACTAAAACTAAACTTAACATTACTATTACTAATCTTTTAAATATTTTTGAATTTTCCATTTTTTCTTTCTCTCCTTACTAATTAAATAAATTAAATAATAATATAAATTATCATTTGTCAACTCTTTTTATATTTTACAACATTTTTCTACTTCTGTCAAATATTTTTTTATTTTTTTACATTACAGTTTTGTTTCTTTTATTTTACAGTTATATTACACGTTGAATTTGAATAAAACAATGTCTCCTTCTTGCATAATATATTCTTTTCCTTCTTGTCTTACTAAGCCCTTCTCCTTTGCTTGTACCATTGATCCTTCTTTTATTAACTCATTATAAGATATTACTTCTGCTTTTATGAATCCTCTTTCTATATCTGAATGGATTTTTCCTGCAGCCTGTGGTGCTTTTGTTCCTTTTTTTATTGTCCAAGCTCTTACTTCTGGCTCTCCAGCTGTTAAAAATGACATTAATCCTAATAAATCATAACTCTTTTTAATTAATGTATCTAATCCAGATTCTTCTAATCCTAATGCTTCTAGCATTTCTTTTTTATCACTATCATCTAGTGTAGATAACTCATCTTCTATTTTTACACATAATGGTATTACTTCTGCTTTTTCTTTTGATGCATATTCTCTAACTTTATTTACATTAGCATCATTTTCTGTATCTGATAATTGCTCTTCTGATACATTTGCTATATATATTATAGGTTTTGTTGTTAATAAAAACATTTCTTTTAGTAATTCTTTTTCGTCTTTGTTGTATTCTAATTGTCTTGCAGGCATACCATTTTCTAGTGCTAATTTTATTTTTTCTAATAAGTCTATTTCTGCTTGATACTTTTTATCTGCTTTTAACATTTTTTTTGCTTTGTCTAATCTTTTATCTACTGTTTCTATATCTGCAAAAATTAATTCTAGATTTATTGTTTCTATATCTCTTATTGGATCTACACTTCCATCTACGTGAACTACATTTGAGTCCTCAAAGCATCTTACTACCTCACATATTGCATCTGTTTCTCTTATATGTGATAAGAATTTGTTTCCAAGACCCTCTCCTTTGCTTGCTCCTTTTACTAGTCCTGCAATATCTACAAATTCCACAACAGCAGGTGTTATTTTTTTTGTATTATACATTTCAGCTAATTTTTGTAATCTTTCATCTGGTACTGCAACTATTCCTACATTTGGCTCTATTGTGCAAAATGGATAGTTTGCTGATTCTGCTCCTGCTTTTGTTATACTATTAAATAATGTACTTTTTCCTACATTTGGAAGTCCTACTATTCCTATTTTCATTTTTTGTTTCCTTTCTTTTTTGTTTTCCCTTAAAACTATTTTTATATTTTATAACGTTTATTTATAAAAGTCAATAAAAACTATTGATTTTTTGGATTATATACTATATAATTGCTTTACTTCGCTTCTATAGCTCAGTAGGTAGAGTGCAGCCTTGGTAAGGCTGAGGTCACGGGTTCAATTCCCGTTGGAAGCTCCATAACTTTTTATTTTAACAGCCTTTAAATTTATGGCTGTTTCTTTATTATAAAATGGAAAATTGACATTTTTATGTAAATAAATTATAATAGAGATAGTGAATTGTTTTTATTACAGCAATTCTGATACTTATTGTATTGGGAGGTGCTGTAATGCCTCCTAAATTTTTTTATTAAATGGAGGTAAGCTTTATGGCTACATATTCTGAATTAAAAAACAAAAAAATCAACCTTAATGAAATTGGTGGTAGAGAAGTCTCTATCGAAGAATTGGTAAATGAAGTCATCTGCAATCGGAGAAAAAACTTTCTTGAGATAGTGACCTCACTTTCCACGGGTGATGTTTCCCGTTTCAAGTGTTTCGATGCTCTCACTTTTAACTCAATGTTACACGACTTTTCCGAAACTTTTAGTAACTTTAGTTATGAAGGTGAAGTTGAGTTTAATGTAATCGTCGGTGAAAACTGGCTTTGGCATTTGAAAACAAATATAAGCCTTGTAGAAGATTCGTCCGAATTTGGGCAATTCGTTTTTCATACAAAAATTCTGTCAGAGCCTAAAAAAGAACATATTAACAGTCTAAATGGCATAATGATGAGGATTGAAATGGTAAACAATTGCTTGCGTGAACTTTCTGTTGATGAAATCGCAGAAAGAATGAACGCTGTTTTGTAAGATTCAGAATTGAAACCAAATTAAGGAGAAAGATGTGCTCTTCTCTCCTTAATTTGGTTTATTTACAAAAAATAGAACCCGCATATTTCTATACAGATTCTACCTTTACATTCATTATATTTCTTTCCAAAACCAGTCTAAACTATTGTCTATACTTCTTATATTGTTCTTTTTAGCTTCTAGATCATCTACCCATAAATATGAGAAGAATGTAACTAATATAAATAAGAAATCTATTGCTAGACATTTATATAGTGTTCCTGCTAAATATGCATAGTCAGTTGGTAAAGTTGATACTTGAACAACATGAACTATTAACAATGCTAAAAAAGATATTAATGGTACTACAGCTACCGAACTTCTTTTTATTTCTTGTCCCAAAAATATTAATAGTGCTGTTGCTAAAACAACTAACAATAATGTTAATGGATTAGTTAAATCAAATATAAACATATATTTTCCCCCTATCTTTTGTTTATTATCGGTTGAATTCATAATATCATTTTTATATATTTTTTTCAACCTTTTTTCATTACTTTTATATTTCGTTTTTGTTACAGAATTATTACATTAAATATTTAATCCATCAATTGTTTCTTTTATTATTTTACAACTATTATCAAATTTTGCTTGATCTTCCTCATTTAATGGCAATTCTAAGATTTCTCTAACTCCTTTTGATGTTATAATTGCAGGAACACCTACATATATGTCTTTATGTCCATATTCTCCACTTAAATAAGTAGAAACTGTAAGTATTGATTGTTCATCATTTAATATTGCTTTTACAAGTCTTGTTAAAGCTACACCTATTCCATAATATGTTGCTTTTTTCTTTTCTATTATTTCATATGCAGCATTTTTCACATCTTCTCTAATTTGCTCTAGGTTTTGTAATGATTGATGCCTTGCTTTTGCAATATCTGTTAATTTTTTGCATCCAACATAACAATGTTCCCAAGGAACAAATGATGAATCTCCATGTTCTCCCATTACATAAGCGTGTGTATTTTTAGGGCTTATTTTTAATCTCTCCCCTAATAAATATCTTAATCTTGCAGTATCAAGCATAGTTCCAGAACCTATTACTCTTCCTGCTGGAAGTCCAGATACTTTTTGTACAACATAAGTCATTATATCAACAGGGTTACTTGCAACCACAAATACTCCTTTAAATCCTGATGCCATAACATTTTCTACAACAGATTTCATTATTTTGCTATTTGTATCTACAAGTTCTAGTCTTGTTTGACCGCCTTGCTTTTGAGCTATTCCAGCTGTTATTACTACTATGTTTGCATCTTTGCATTCATCATATTCACCATATTTTATTTCCATTTTTGATGGCGCATAAGCTATTCCATGTGCTAAGTCTAAAGCTTCTCCTTGTGCTTTTTCTTTTAGTACATCTATTAGTACTAATTCATTTGCTCCTCCTTGATTAAATAGTGAGTATGCAAAACTCATTCCTACAAATCCTGTTCCTACTAAAACTACTTTTCTTTTTTCCATAATAAAACTTCCTTTCTTTTGCTGACAGGGACCATTGGGGTCGGTTCTTTTTGGTCCCATTTTGACAAAATTATATAACAAATTTAAAATGGGACCAAAAAGAACCGACCCCAATGGTCCCCCTCTACATCTTATCAGGCATTTCCATTCCTAATAATCCTGCACCTTGTTTTAAAACAACTCCCACACAATATGTTAAATAAACTCTAGCATCTTGAAGGGACTTATTTTCATTAATAATTTTATTTTCATTGTAAAATGAACTGTAAGCTTTTGCCAAATCAATTAAATATCTTGCTAAAAT
>USOM01000105.1 GCA_900556345.1 uncultured Clostridium sp.
ACTTTACAGCGGAAGAATAAAATTATAAAAATACGTGACAAAATAGAAGGGAGGAAGCATATACTTTAAATTCTGTATATGCTAACATTTATGGAAATAGTAACACAATTATTACATAACAAATTTATGTGGGTGCCATTTTTTACGTGGCTTGGAATTCAATGTTTTAAGGTATTATGGGATTTAATAGCAACAAAAAAGTTTAATTTTAAAAGGATAATGGGAGCTGGAGGAATGCCAAGTTCACATTCTGCAATAGTTATGGCAATAACAGTAATGATAGGAAAAGAAGTTGGATTTGATGGATGGCAATTTGCGGTATCACTTGTATTTTCTTGTGTTGTTATGTATGATGCAGCAGGAGTAAGAAGAGCTGCTGGAAAGCAAGCAACTTTATTAAATAAAATTATTGAAACACCTGGGCTAACTGGTATGCAAGTTCAAGAAAAGCTAGTGGAAGTTTTAGGTCATACTCCACTTCAAGTAGTTGTTGGAGCAATAATTGGAATTATAGTAGGGAGCATATTTTAAATGAAAGTTATAGTAATAGGTGGAGGTCCTGCAGGAATGATGGCTGCAATTACTTCTGCAGAAAATGAAAATGAAGTTATATTACTAGAGAAGAATAAAGGTTTAGGAAAGAAACTGTTAATAACAGGAAAAGGAAGATGTAACATTACATCTTCTTTACCAATGGAAGATTTTATAAAAAATACACCTGGAAATGGAATGTTTTTATATAGTGCCTATAATAAATTTACAAATCAAGATATAATTAGCTTTTTAAAAAAACAAGGGTTAGATGTAAAAGAAGAAAGAGGAAATAGAATTTTTCCAGTAACAGACAAGTCTCAAGATGTATTAAATTGTTTTGAAAAAAAATTAAAAAATCTAAAAAATGTAAAGATAATGTACGAAATGCCTGTTTCAGAAATATTAATAAATGAGGAAAAAAGAATAACAGGAGTAAAATGTAAAAATGGAGCCATAATAAATGCTGAAAAGGTAATACTTGCAACAGGTGGAAAAAGTTATCCACTAACAGGATCAACAGGAGATGGATATGAAATGGCAAAAAAATTAGGACATACGATAACAAAAATAAAGCCATCACTTGTACCATTAGAAACTTATGAACAAGATTTACATAGAAGTTTACAGGGCCTAAGTTTAAGAAATGTTAAAATTAAAATGGTTGATACTTGTAAAAATAAAACAATTTACGAGGACTTTGGAGAAATGTTATTTACACATTTTGGTGTATCTGGTCCAGTAATTTTAAGTGGTTCAGCACATTTAGTAAGATATAAAAATATAGATGAATTACTAAAAAATAAAAAAATCAAATTATTAATAGATTTAAAACCAGCTTTAACAGAGGAAAAATTAAATGATAGAATTTTAAGAGATTTCGAGGATTTTAAAAATAAAAATTTCAAAAATAGTTTAGATAAATTGTTACCACAAAAGTTAATTCCTGTAATAATAGAACGTTCAGGTATAAATCCAGATAAACAAGTTAATTCTATAACAAAACAAGAAAGAATCCAGATTGTAAAATTGCTAAAAGAATTTGAGGTTACAATAAAAAATTTTAGAAGAATAGAAGATGGAATAATTACAGCTGGTGGAATAAGCATAAAAGAGGTAAATCCTAAAACTATGGAATCTAAATTAATTTCAGGTTTATATTTTGCAGGTGAGATTTTAGATGTTGATAGCTATACAGGTGGATTTAATTTACAGATTGCATATTCAACTGGATTTGTAGCAGGGGAGTAATTTTTTCGTATTGGGGACGGTTCTTTTCGCGAAAAGAAACGGTCCCGATGGAAAAAGAAACGATCTTTTGCCGAAAAGAAACGGTCCCAATGGAAAAAGAAACGATCTTACCGCAAAAAGTATTGACAAATTAAAAAAATGGGTATAATATATATACCATAAAAAAATTGCAATGAAGATGCAAAGGCAGTCAAGGTTGCTATAAGAGAATAAGGGTCATCGGCTGAAAGCCCTTTTAGAAAACAGACTATAACCGAAACACATTGGAGCAATAGTTAAAAGAGGAAAGATTTTTACAGTAAAACTTTCAAGCTTGGGTGGTACCGCGGATATAATATATAAATTATTATTCGTCCCTGCATTATTAGCAGAGGGCGATTTTTGTTTGTTTAAACTCTGCTAATCCAAAACAAAAAGTAAAGGAGAAATGCAAAATGAGTAAATTTAAAACACATACCTGTAACGAAATATCATTAGAAGATGTAGGAAAAAAAGTAAGAATAGCAGGATTTGTAGAAACAATAAGAGATTTAGGAGGGTTAGTTTTTCTAGATATTAGAGATATGTATGGAATAACACAAGTTGTAACATCTATGGAATCACAAGATGTAGATGTTGTATCACATATTCCAATAGAATCATCTGTAACAGTATATGGAACAGTTAGAAAAAGGTCAGAAGAAACAAGAAATCCTAAATTAAAAACTGGAGAAGTTGAAATTTATATCGAAGAAATCAAAGTTTTAGGAAAAAGAACGGCCAATTTACCATTTGAGGTAAACTCAAGCCAAGAAGTTAGAGAAGATGTAAGACTTAAATATAGATATTTAGATTTAAGAGGTCAAAAATTACAAAACAACTTAAAATTACGTGCTGAGGTTTTACAATTTTTAAGAGCACAAATGGTTGAACAAGGATTTTTAGAGGTTCAAACACCAATCCTTACAAGTTCATCACCAGAAGGAGCAAGAGACTATTTAGTGCCAAGTAGATTACATCCTGGAAAATTCTATGCATTACCACAAGCACCACAACAATTTAAGCAACTACTTATGGTATCTGGAATAGACAAATATTTCCAAATAGCACCATGTTTCAGAGATGAAGATGCAAGAGCAGATAGAGCACCTGGAGAATTTTATCAATTAGATATGGAAATGAGCTTCGCAAGCCAAGAAGATGTATTTAAAGTAATAGAGCCTGTAATGTATAACACATTTAAAAAATTCTCAAAAAAGAAAATTGCCGAATACCCATTCCCAAGAATCACATATAAAGATGCAATGTTAAAATATGGTTCAGATAAACCAGACTTAAGAAATCCATTATATATAATAGATTTATCAGAATTCTTTAGCAGATGTACATTTAAGCCATTTATAGGAAGAACAGTAAGAGCAATAAAGGTAAGTGGACATATGTCAAAAGGATTCCACGAGAAGATGTTAGAATATGCAATGAAAATAGGAATGAAAGGACTTGGATACTTAGAAGTTCAAGAAGATTTAAGTTACAAAGGCCCAATTGATAAATTTATACCAGAAGAGCTAAAAAAAGAGCTAATAAGCTTGGCAAAATTGGAAAAAAATGATACAATATTTTTCATAGCAGATAGCGAAAAAAGAGCTACTGAACTTGCAGGTCAAATAAGAACTGAATTAGGAAAAAGACTAGATTTAATAGATGAAGATGTATTCAAGTTCTGTTGGATAATAGATTTCCCAATGTTCGAATTAGATGACCACGAAAAATTAGCATTTAGTCATAACCCATTTTCAATGCCACAAGGTGGACTAGACGCATTAGAACATCAAAATCCATTAGACATTTTAGCATATCAATATGATATAGTATGTAATGGAATTGAGTTATCATCAGGAGCAGTAAGAAATCACGACATCGAAATAATGCTAAAAGCTTTTAGTATGGCAGGTTATACAGAGGAAGAGGTAAAGACAAAATTTGGAGCTTTATACACTGCATTCCAATTTGGAGCACCACCACATGCAGGTATTGCACCTGGAATTGACAGAATGCTTATGCTTCTTACAAATTCAGAAACAATAAGAGAAGTAATTGCATTCCCACTAAATAGCAAGGCCGAAGATTTAATGATGGGAGCACCAGGAAATGTTAAGAGAGAACAATTAAGAGATGTACACATAGAAATTTTGAGAAAAGGATAGAAGATAGGAGGAATTAAAATGACAGTTAGTAAAGAAGAACTTTTGCATATTGCAAATCTTGCACAATTAACTTTAAAGGATGACGAAATTGATAGCTATTTAGCAAATTTACAAGATATTCTAAATTTTGCAGAAGTTGTAAATAATGCACCTGTTGATAATTTAGATATTACAATAGGAGCAAATGAGGCTAAAAATAGATTTAGAAAAGATGAAATTAAGGTATTTGAGGATAATGAAGCGTTACTTGCTAATGCTCCTTCTAAGGAAATGAATATGTTTAAGATACCTAAGGTTATAAATTAATTGATGCAAGTGGGACCATAGGGGTCGGTTCTTTTTGGTCCCATTATAATGATAAATATAAGGA